>NZ_FNQE01000028.1:10481-47218 GCF_900107485.1 Proteiniborus ethanoligenes | reverse complement strand
AGTATATAGAATAAAGCAAGAACAAAGATGAAAAATTGTTAATTGTTAATTCTTAATACTTAAAAGAAGCTCTTAATAGGTTAGGGCATCGCAGTTTTGCAACACAAATTTGTTCACTCCCATACGGTCGTGCAAATTTGGTGCTCATTGCGTTTGACCTACCAGCGATTCTTTCGGAAAAAGCATCCGAAACAATCGGGTTAGGGCATAATCCAGTGACAAAAGCGAAGGGGTCACACCTGTTCCCATACCGAACACAGAAGTTAAGCCCTTCAGCGCTGATGGTACTTGGTGGGAGACCGCCTGGGAGAGTAGGACGTCGCTGGATTTTTTTATTTTTTGTAAACATAGAGAACATTAAGAACACCAGCGCGGTTTCGCAACACAAATTTGTTCACTCCCATACGGTCGTGCAAATTTGGTGTAATTGCAGTACTCAGAAACTTGTTTTCTGAGCTTCCTTGATTTTTCGATAAAAACGTCCGAAAAATCGGGTTAGGTCATAAAATATAAGAAAAAATGCAATTATGTATATATTTCTACTTTATAATAAGTATTATAAGCTTTGACACTAAACACTACTAATGGTACAATATCTAGTATATATATTTTTAAAATACACTAAATATAGTTGATGGAGGTGCCCCAATGGGATTAAGTAAAAATGCTATTACAGTCTTAGAAAGAAGATATCTAGCTAAGGATATAAATGGCAAAGTTATAGAAACGCCTGAGGAAATGTTCAAGAGAGTTGCAAATCATGTTGCAAAGGCAGATAAAATATATAATGAAAAAGCGGATACAGAAAAGAAAGAAAGAATCTTTTGCGATATGATGAGCAATTTAGAATTTATACCTAATTCTCCAACCTTGATGAATGCGGGGAGAGAACTAGGACAACTTTCAGCTTGCTTTGTACTGCCTATTGAAGATTCAATGGAAGGTATATTTGATGCAATTAAAAATTCAGCTTTAATACATAAAAGTGGTGGCGGTACGGGTTTTAGCTTTAGCAGACTAAGACAGAAGGGTTCATCAGTAAAATCAACAGGTGGGGTAGCTTCAGGACCAATAAGCTTTATGAAGGTTTTTAATGCTGCAACGGAGGCAGTAAAACAAGGTGGAACTCGAAGAGGGGCAAATATGGGGATTCTTAGAATTGATCACCCAGATATAATGGAGTTTATTAGTTGCAAAGAAGACACTAGTGAAATTACAAATTTCAACATAAGCGTAGGATTAACAGAAGAGTTTATGGAAGCTGTAGAAAAAGGTTCAAACTATGATTTAATAGATCCACATACAAAAAAATCTGTAGGAACTCTAAATGCAAAAGAAGTATTTGATACTATAGTTACTATGGCTTGGAACAATGGAGAACCAGGAATAATATTCTTAGATAGAATTAATAAAGCGAATCCAACACCAGGGTTAGGAGAGATGGAAAGCACAAATCCATGTGGTGAACAACCACTACTTCCATATGAATCATGTAATTTAGGCTCTATAAACCTAGCTAAAATGCTAAAAAAGTCTAAAGGTAAATATGAAATAGATTATGATAAGCTTGGAAAGACTGTAGATGAAGCTGTGCATTTTTTAGATAATGTAATAGATATGAACAAATATCCATTAGATGAAATAGATAAAATGACGAAACTAACAAGAAAAATAGGCTTAGGAGTAATGGGATTTGCAGACCTATTATTCTATTTAGGACTACCATACAATTCAGATGAAGCGGTAGAATTAGCAGATAAACTAATGGGCTTTATAGATGATAGATCAAAGAAAAAATCTGCTGAATTGGCTTCTATAAGAGGAACCTTCCCAGCATACGAACAAAGTATATATAAAGAAAAGGGGATGGAACTAAGGAACTCTACAACAACAACTATAGCACCAACTGGAACTATTAGTATTATAGCAGGTGCTAGCAGTGGTATAGAGCCATTGTTTGCTATTTCATTTGTTCGTAATGTAATGGATAATGATAAGCTTATAGAAGTACACCCATACTTTGAAGAAGTAGCTAAAGAAAGAGGATTTTATTCAAAGGAATTGATGGAGAGAATTGCTGAAGAAGGTACATTAGCTCATATAGATGAAATACCAGAAGATATAAAAAGAATTTTTGTAACATCCCATGATATTTCACCTATTTGGCATATAAAAATGCAAGCAGCATATCAAAACCATGTTGACAATGCAGTATCAAAGACGGTAAACTTTAGAAATGAAGCAACTAAGGAAGATGTAGAAGAAGTATACACTTTGGCCTATAGGCTTGGTTGTAAGGGCGTAACTATTTATAGAGATGGAAGCAGAGAAGATCAGGTTCTTAGTACTGGAAAGAAGGAAGAGCCTAAAGAAAATATAAGTCAAGATGATAGTATAGCTATTAAACCTAGAATGAGACCAGAAATAACTCAGGGAATGACAGAAAAGGTTAGAATAGGATGTGGCAATCTTTACATTACAGTTAACTATGATGAAAAAGGAATATGCGAGGTATTTACTAATGTAGGTAGAGCAGGAGGATGTCCAAGCCAAAGTGAAGCTACAAGTAGACTTGTTTCTATAGCACTTAGATCAGGTATGGATGTTAAGTCTGTTGTTGAGCAATTAAAAGGAATAAGATGTCATTCTACCCTACGTCAAAGAGGCACCAACAAAGATATTAAGGTTCTCTCTTGTCCAGATGCTATAGGAAAAGCACTTGAAAAAGTTATGAATACTTATGTAGATGTTGAAAATTCATCAACAAACGATATTGCCATGGAGATTGAACAAGAAATAAAGAATAATCCTATTTCATGCAGCGTAGCTGACAATGATTCTTTAGAAGAAATCTCATCAGGACTTGATATAAAACCTCAATCAAAAGGCAGTTCATGTCCTGAATGTGGCAGTGTGCTTGAACATGAAGGCGGATGTGTAATATGCCGTAGCTGTGGATTTTCTAAATGCGGTTAGTTCCTTAGTGAGAATAAATGTTTAATAAACTATCTAGGAAATATAAACATAGATTTATAGTCCTAGATAGTTTTTTTATTAAAACAGACAATATTGAAGAATTTATGCTATCATTAATTAATATATACAAAATGTAAGTAATCAAATATAATAAATCTAGAGTAATAGCAAGATATAGACAATTTATTTAGATTTAAAGGGAGGTTTCATATGTCGAAACAACTAAAAGCAGATATAGCGTTATTATTAGTAACCGTAGGATGGGGAGCCTCTTTTCTATTAACTAAAAGCTCATTATCTGAGCTAAGCACATTTAACTTTTTAGCTATTAGATTTTCTATAGCATTTGTTTTATCATTAATTATTTTTTTAAAGCAATTAATTAATATGGATAGAAAGACTATTAAACAAGGTGTAATTTTAGGGATTGTAGTATATGCTACTTATGGACTCCAAACTGTAGGACTTAACTATACTACAGCTTCAAAATCTGCATTTATTACAGGCTTCAATGTGATATTGGTTCCGATATTTTCAGCATTACTTATGAAAAAGGTTCCTGAGAAAAAAGTGTTTTTTAGTGTCTTTATGGCATTTGCAGGACTAGGGCTTCTATCCTTAAATAAAAGCATATCAGAAATAAATATTGGTGATATATATACTTTTATATGTGCCATAATATGTGCAATTCATATAATACTCCTAGGGAGATATACAATGGAAAGTGAACCTATTGCTCTTGCAGTTATTCAGATGGGAGTTTGTGCTATACTAAGCTTAATAACAACATTATCCTTCGAGAAACCTATAGTTCCAACTAATTATGAGGTATGGACAAATATAATAATATTAAGTGTAGTTTGTACTTTAGGTGCCTTTATTGTTCAAAGTATAGCGCAGAAGTTTACTAGTCCTACTCATACAGCATTAATTTTTACAGCGGAACCTGTTTTTGCAGCAATATTTGGATATGTTATTTTAGGAGAAATTCTTAGCAAGAAGGGTTTAATAGGAGCTGTGTTAATATTAATTAGCATGATAATAACGGAAGTGGATTTTACTAATAGAAAGCATAGATATAAGGAAATAGTAGATAATGCCGTTCATAACATAAACATCAGCAAATAGTATTAGAATATTTGTAGATTAGAAAACTACAATAAAAATTTTATATAGATAAACAGGAGGCTTTAATATGTCAAGAAAAACTATAGCTATGGAACTAATATCATGGACAAAGTCCTTAGGGATTGCATTTGTGCTGGCATTGATTATAAATATTTTTGTTTTTGAAATGACTGGAGTAGATGGTAGATCCATGAATCCGACTTTAAATCATGGAGATAGGTTATTTGCAATAAAAACAAATCAAATATTTAAGAGCGTACCTAAATATGGTGATATAGTAATAGTAGATGGTAATATAAACAAAAATAGAACTATAATAGATGAAGCCAAGGATAGTGCAATAATAAGTACTATTTTGAGAAGAAAAAATATGGATTTCCTAATAAAAAGAGTCATTGGCGTACCTGGTGATACACTAGAAATTAGAAATAATAAGCTATATAGAAATGGAGAACTTATAGAGGAAATTTATATATTTGAAGAGATGATTACGGAGGATATGAGTATAAGGATTCCAGATGGGCATGTGTTTGTAATGGGAGACAATAGAAATGACAGTAGAGATAGTAGAGATATTGGTCCTATTCCTCTTAAAAATGTAAGAGCAAAAGTAATAATCAGACTATATCCTTTTAATAAAATGGGAAAATTATAGAAAACTATAGATTATCATATTGATTTAAAGATAAAAAAATATTATAATCAAATCAAAGGTCAAAGAAAGTCAAACTTGATTTATTGTAGAGGTGGAGATTTTTATGAAATATAAAGATTATTATGAAGTACTTGGAGTATCCAAAAATGCTACTATTCCTGATATTAAAAAATCATATAAAAAGCTTGCTAAAAAATATCATCCTGATTTAAATCCAAATGATAAGGCAGCTGAAGAAAAATTTAAAGAAATAAATGAGGCCTACGAAGTATTAGGAGATGAAGAAAAAAGAAAAAAATATGATACCTTTGGCCAAAGCTATAACTTTCAGAATGGAGCAGAGTTTGATCCATCGCAATTTGGCTTTGGTAGCGGAAATTATCAATACTATTCAACAGGAGATGCATCGGATTTTAGTGACTTTTTCAACATGTTTTTTGGAGGAAGAGATGGTTTTTCAACATCCAGCTTTGATTTAGGAAATATATTTTCAAATAGAAGGAGTAGAAATGTAAAAGGGGAAGATGTTGAATCTGAATTAGAAATTAGTTTAAAGGAAGCATATGAAGGAGTAAGCAAAATTATAAGTGTTAACATACTAGGTGAGGTTAAAACTATATCTGTAAAGATACCTGCAGGTATACTTCCAGGTAAAAAAATAAAGATAAAAGAACAGGGTGGTAAAGGCTCAAGGGGTGGCAAGAACGGGGATTTATTATTAAAGATTAAAATTAAAGATGATAAAGAATTTAAGCTAGAAGGCTTAGACATTATTAGAGACTTAAACCTTTTACCTTGGGAAGCTGCTTTAGGCTCAGATGTAGTGGTAAAAAGCTTAAAGGACAAAGTAAAGATAAAGATTCCAGCTGGAATTCAGACAGATGAAAAAATTAAGCTAAAAGGCCTAGGGTATAAGGATATGAATGGAAACAAAGGAGATATGTTTGTAAGGATAAAAATCGTAAATCCAACGAGCTTAACACAAAAAGAAAGAGAACTATATGAGTCTCTTAAGGAAGCATCGACCTTTAATCCCAGAGAATAAGCCATGCAAAAAAACAAGACTCTTCGTTAAAGCTAGGATGGCAATTACTATTGTCATTCTAAATTAAACGAGGAGTTGTTTTTTGTTGGGGAATTATGAGGGAATATTTTAATGTGCTCATAATGGGATTTTATTGATAAAATAACTATAAAATTATCAAAGTTATTAGATTTATGATAAAATAGTTTGTATATTGTATAGATATAATTGTTTTATAATATAAAAAAGACAACAGGAGTGATCTTATGGATGAAAAAAGATATGGTATTATGTCTATTACTCAGATGCTAGATAAATCAATCTATATACATAAACAAAACTTAGGAACATCAGCTTTGTATTTATTTGTAATGAGTATACTAGTTGCTGTAATTGGTTTGATTTTCTCTTTTATTATTATAGTACCCGTAAGTTTATTAATGACTAGCAGCATAATACTAGGTAATGGAACATTTGAGTCTAATTTCTTCATATCAATGCTTATGCTTACAGTTTTTTTAACCCTATTTTACTATTCATTAGAGTCAGCTAAGCAGAGTGGTATTATAACCATAGGCTCCAATGCCTTTCTAAGAAAAAAGGTAGATATATCAGATGCAATTGTGAGTGCGTTTAAAAATATATTTAGAGTAATAAGTGTAGTAACAGCAGGAATAATATTATTTTTACCTGTAATAGTAATGTGTGGATGGATACTAACATCTATAGTGTCAAATGGAGGGTATAGCTTAGAGGGAGATACTGTATCTATAGTAGGAATAATAGTACTATCTATAGTATTTTTTATAGGATTTGCTTTTTTTATGACCATACATGCCTTTGCAATTGAAGTAGCTATTATTGAAAAGCTTTATTTTTTCAAAGCATTAAAAAGAAGCAGACAGCTTGTAAAAGGTAAGTTTTGGAGAACCTTTGGTTATATAGCATCATCCTTTTTGTTATTGTTTTTTATAAATATTTCAATCTATACTATCTTTGGATTGGCAGGTGGAATAATATATTTTGTTTTAGAGTCTACAGGAGCACAAGAAGAGCTTATGAGTATGCTTTTAATGATTGGAAATGTTGTTAGGATACCAATACAGATGTTAGTTTCCTATTTTGTGGCTCCCATTGGTGGCATATTTACAATCGTATTATATTATAATATGCGTTTTGAAAAAGAAGGGTATCATATTGCACTCAATATAGCAAATCTAAAAAATCAACAGTAAACTCATGAAGGGAGAAAGTCATGAACTTCATTTATAGTCTTAGTGCTACTATTATCCAAAGAGGAGAATTTGATAAGGCAGTAAAGCAGGTATTAAAAAAACCGGTATACCGTCATTTAGACAAAAACTATGTGGATATAACAGAGCGAATAAGAAACATAATTACAGATTGGTTAAATAAATGGATGGAGAAAATTTTTAATGCAAGCCAGAACATGGAGTCTTACTCATTTGGATTATCTAATGGTATAGTCATTATTGGAACTATTATTTTAATAATTTTAATTATTATGCTAATTATGTCTATGAGAAAAATCATATATAAAAACAAAAATGTCAAGAAAATATATGGTGAAAAAATCAATAATACTACTACAGCGGAAGGTTTAAGAGAAAAGTCTAGAGAGTTTAAAGAAGGTGGAGATTATAGAGAAGCTGTTAGATTAGAATTTATATCATTATTAGTTAAAATGAATGAAAAAAATCTCCTATATATAGATGAGGCTATGACAAATAGTGAGATGATTCAGGTTCTGAAAGCAAAGGGATTTAAGCAAATTGGGCTTTTTCAAAAGTTAACCTATTTGTTCAATGAAGTATGGTTTGGGCATAAAAACATCCATGAAAAAGAATATGATTTATGGGAAAGAAATATGGAAGAGCTGTGGAACGGGGTGCTATGTATTGAAAACAAAAAATAAAAGAAACTTGATTTTTATACTAATTTTCTTCCCTGTTTTTTTATGGATAAGCTTAAGCTTTACAAATGAAAGCCAGAAATATTTAAAGCCCTATTCAGTAGGGAACAAGGGAAAAGAAGGTGTTAGTATTATCTATGAAGTTTTGAAGGATACAGGCTATACTACAAATCTCGTGTTTAAAGAAGTTCATTTAGGAAAAGGAGATACCCTGCAAATTGTTATTGAGGCTAAGGGAAGCCAACTAGATATATATGAAGAGGATATAAAAAAGTGGCTTGAAGATGGAGGTAACCTTTTATATTTAACAGCAGAATGGAAATCTTTAGACCCTAGCTACGGAAGAGAAATAGATAAATACATTTTGTTAGAGGAAGAAAAGGCCATAGCCTATTCTTTAGGCAAGGGCCTATTGATTTTAGGTGAGCCTCAAATAATAAGCAATAAAGCATTAACACAAAATACAGATGGAGCATATTGGATTCTTACACAGATTGAAAATAGACATATTAATAGTATTAGCTTTAATGAATACTACCATTATTCTCAAGCTCGTCAACCTTCCCTATGGAAGGATATGCCTAAAGAAATAAAATTCATAGTATATGAGATTATATTGTTTATTGCATTAATTATTTACTATCATGGGAAGAGATTTGGAGGTATAATTCCTTTTCATGAAGAGGTTGAAAGAATTGAAAATGAGTATATATATTCAGCAGCTTCTTTATATAAAAAGGGAGAATTAAGAAAGGAAGCAATAGAGAGCTTCTATAAGGATTTCTTAACCAATTTAGAAAACACTCTAGGAGTATATAATTTGAAAGATAATAATTGGATACAAATATGGGAGAATGAAAGGTTACCTAGCCTCAAAGAAGGAAAAAGATTATATGAGCTTATGGACATAGATGAAGATGCAAAGATAACTTCAAAAGAAATGCTTCAAATTGTAAGTATAATTGAACATTTGAATAAAATTCTTAGTAAAAGGAGAGAGACTAATTGGAAAGAGTTGAAAGGGGATATACACAGCATATAGTAGAGAAAATTAAGGGAGAAATAAATAAGGTAATCGTTGAACAAGAAGAGATGCTAGCGTTTTGCATGACAGGGCTTCTGTGCGGGGGACATGTCCTTTTAGAAGGTGTGCCTGGACTTGCGAAGACTCTTATGATAAGGGCATTGGCTAAGACTATGAATGTGGATTTTAAAAGGATTCAATTTACTCCTGATTTGATGCCATCAGATGTCACAGGGACTAAAATATATAATATGCAGACTAGAGAATTTGAATTGAAAAAGGGGCCTATATTTACTAATTTTCTTCTAGCTGATGAAATTAATCGTACACCTCCAAAGACACAGGCAGGACTCTTAGAAGCCATGGAGGAGCAGGCAGTTACTATTGACGGAGAAAATATTCCTCTTTTATCTCCATACATGGTTTTTGCTACACAAAACCCTATAGAATATGAGGGAACATATCCTTTGCCAGAGGCTTTATTAGACAGATTTTTAATGAAAATCACTATAGATTATCCTTCAGCACAAGCTGAAAAGGAGGTTCTAGAAAAATACCATAAAGGCTTTAATAGTATAGACTTAAATACATCAGGCATAGAGGTAGTTTGCAGCAGTGAGGATATACTAAAATGTAGAAAGGAAATAGAAGAGGTACAGGTAGATCAAAGCATTTTTGATTATATAATACAGATTGTAAGAGAAACGAGAAATTACTCTTCTATTGAGGTAGGAAGCAGTCCTAGAGGCTCAATTGCATTGCTTCAATCAGCCAAAGCCTACGCAGTTATAAATGGAAGGGACTATGTAATACCTGAAGACATAAAAACAGTAGCATTTCCTGTACTGAGACATCGTATTTCCTTAAGACCTGAACTTACTATTGAAGGCATAAAGGAGGACAAGGTAATAGACAATATCTTGATGCAGATAAAAGTGCCAAGATAGATTGCAGGATAGATAAACGAATTAGCTATTAGTATTAGGTTTTTTTGAGGTGTATGTGGAAAGTAAATGTAAGGAAGGTGATGCACTTGGCTATTACAAAGCGATTTATATTTTTAATGGGATCAGGGATTATTATAACTATTATTGGATATTTTTTTGGATTTGCATTGTCTGCATTTATTTTTTGCAATATAATTTGTTTTGCCTTATTAGTAATTGATTATATAATATCACCTTCTCCTGATGCATTAGAAATAGAAAGAATAGGTAATGAAAAACTATCTTTGTTCCAAGAAGAAAATATAACCATAAGCATATATAATAAAAGCCCAAAAGATATATTTGTAGAAATCATAGATGAAATACCCGACTTTCACTTTGATGCTGATAAAAAGCCAGTAGGAAAATATATACAACCACATAGGAAGGAAATATTTGAGTATAGGGTAATACCTAAAAAAAGAGGTGCATTTACATTTGGTAAAGTACATGTAAGATATGAAGGACCGCTTAAGCTTTGTAAAAAACAGTTTAAAGAGGATTTAAGCAAAGAATACAAGGTATATCCTAATCTTAAGGACTTAAGAAAACATAAGCTAGGGGCTTATAATAGCATAATTCATAAAGATGGAAGAAAAGAAATGAAACTTTTAGGTAGAGGTACTGAGTTTGAAAGCCTTAGAGAGTATGTCTATGGTGATGAATACAGGAAAATCAATTGGAAGGCTACAGCAAGGGAAAACAGACCTATAATAAACCAATATGAACCAGAGAAAAATCAGCATGTGTATGCCATGATAGATGCTGGAAGACCTATGAGCTATTCTATAAGAGGTCATAGTAAACTGGATATTGCCATAAATACAGGATTGCTTCTTTGCGATATAGTAAATCAAAATGGTGATCAATCAGGTCTAGTTACATTTAGCACAGAAGTACATGGATTTATACCACCAGGTAAGGGTAGTGTTCATAGAAATAGCTTGATGGAGGCACTTTATCACATAGAGCATACTAAATCCACATCTAATTATGAAGAAGTCTTTTTCTTTTTTAAAGGCAAGGAAAGGCGTAGAAGTTTAATATGTTTATTTACAGATTTTGATACTATAGAAGAAGCAGAGGATATGATGAAAGTGCTTCCATCAATATCAAAAAACAATATAGTTATTATAGTATTGATAAAGGATGAAAACCTGGAGAAATTGGCAAAAACCCCCATAAAAAAAGAAGAGGATGCATATATAAAAGCAGTTGCTATTGAAATGCTCCATGATAGAAAAAAAGCCATAAGTATGCTCAATACAAAGGGAATAATGTGTATTGAATGTGAGCCTGAGAAGATTGCATCAGATGTTATAAATAAGTATATATATGTGAAAAATCGGATGCATTTTTAAGCCTCCGATTTAAAATATGGTATAGAGAAATATGCAATTATTATGACTAATGTAAATCCAGCAAATACTAGTTTGTATAGAGGGGATATGTTTATAGGAGTAAAAAAGCCTTCAATAATACCTGCAATTATTAAAAATACTATAACACCAAGCATAAGGCTTGTAGATTCTCTAGCACTCTTTATGATTGAGTGCTTCCTAGAGTATTTCCTTGGGATTAGGATAGAGCGTGCTAGCATTAAACCTGCACCACCAGCTATGAAAATAGCTGTAAGCTCTAATACTCCATGAGGCAATATTAACGACCAATAACCTAAAGGGTTGCCATTATGGTATACTAAGGCTGTTAATGCTCCTAGTAAGGCACCATTAAAGAAAAGGATGTAAAATGTTCCGATGCCTAATGTTACCCCTAGTACAAAGGCTTTAAAAGCAACAGAGATATTATTAGTCATTATATAGCTTGACATAAGAGGATAATCCCAAGCAACAGAAGTATCTCCATCCCAGTTAATATTTTGGATCATCTCTTCAGGCATAAAATATGCTGCATTTTGCGGATTATTCCAAACTACTAACAAACTAAGAATAAAGCCTAAAAAGAAAATAATAGCTCCGGTAATTATGTAGCTTTTATGCTTTTTAATACTATTTGGAAGCTCAAAGGTAAAAAAGCTTTTAATTTCAGAAAAATCATATTTTTTAACCGAATAAATATGATTATGTGAATTAGCTACTAAAGCATTAAGATAAGGAACAACTTCGCTGCCTGGAAAATGCGTTCTGGCAAAGGCAAGCTGATGACTAGACTGACGAAAAAGATACAGATAGCGTTTAATTTGCTTAGGCTCACAATGCCTTATTCCTTTTTTATTTAATAAATCTGTTAACTTTTTTAGTTCATCCCATGAGGAAGAATTTTTCTTGATAAATTGTTCAACATTCAATATTTTCACCTCTAAGCATATTGTACCAGATAAACACCAATACAAAAAGGAGTGAAATTATGAGTACAGTTAAAATTACTACACCTGAAAATATAGAACTAGAGTATAAGCTTGCAGCTTTAGGCTCTCGTACTGCTGCCGCTGCTATAGATGTGCTTATACAGATTACTTTAATGGGATTAGTGTTGATTATAGTTTTATTGTTAGGGCTTACACCATCAGACCTATATGAAGAATATAAGAGCTGGGCAATCGCAATATCCTTACTCTTAACATTTATTATTAATTATGGGTACTTCATTATATTTGAAATGATTATGAACGGAAAGACACCAGGGAAAAAGGTTTTTGGTTTACGAACCATAAGAGCTAATGGGCAGCCTATAGGTTTTAAGCATTCAGTCATTAGAAATCTTTTTAGAATGATAATAGACAACTATGGAATTGGTGTAATACTTATTTTTTTTACTAAGGCTCATAAAAGATTAGGAGATTATCTAGGCTCTACCATAGTTATTGTAGAGGAAAAGAGAGAGGCCTTATACACTATCAATCTCCAAAACGAAAACATAAACTATAAATTTTCCTTAACACAGGAGGAGAATGATTTATTGAAGGAATATTTTAAGAGAAAAGATTTCATAGAAGAAGGGGCTGAAAATCTAGAAAAAGAATTAGGTAAATATTTTGTAGAAAAATACAGTATAGAATGGAATGAAAACAGCTATAATAAGATGTTAATCCAGCTATTAAATAGAATGATATAAAAATCATCCTAAGAACCAACTTTATTCTTTATTAGGGAGCATATTCCATTGTGCTCAATATAAATTAAGAACAGGGGGAAGACATATGACAAAAGAACCTATAATAACCATAAGTGATTTAAGAATGAATTATGGTACTGGTCCAGATATATTAAAGGGAATAAACTTAAGTATTTACCCAGGTCAGATAATAGGGTACATAGGCCCTAATGGAGCAGGAAAGAGTACAACTGTTAAGATACTTCTAGGAATAATAAACAAATATAGGGGAGAGATAAAGATATTTGGTAAGGATATACTAGAAGATGGGGTAGAGTATAAAAAAAGAATAGGATATGTTCCTGAAACAGCAGAAATATATGAAAATTTAACAGCACACGAATATTTAACCTTTTTAGGAGAAATATACGAAATGGAAAGCGAAAAGGCAAGTAATAAAGCGAAAAAGCTTATGGAGTTGTTTGGGATAAAAGAACACTACTATTCAAGGATATCTTCATATTCTAAAGGCATGAAGCAAAAGCTATTAATCATTGCTAGCTTAATCCATAATCCAGATATATTATTTTTAGATGAACCATTAGGAGGACTTGATGCCAATAGTGTTATGATATTTAAAGAAATTTTAGCCCAGTTAGCTGAACAGGGAAAGACAATTTTTTATTCATCACATATTATGGAGATTGTAGAAAAAATAAGCCATAGGATACTCTTAATAAATGATGGACAAATAGTTGCAGATGGTACATTTGAAGAATTAAAGGAAAAAAGCATGGAGGGCTCTCTTGAACAAATATTTAATCAGCTTACTGGTTTTACTAAGCATAAGGAAATAGCAGATGAGTTTGTATCTGTGCTACAGGAGGTTTAAAGATGAGCAATTTCAAATCTTTAAAGCTTCTTGATAAGTTTAGCTCTTTGTTTGAGAAAATAGGCGTAAATTATAAAGCAATGAGAGCAATATTAGAAATTAAGCTGATTATGGATGGCAGAAGAGTATCTATAGCAGTAGCCAATTATAACAATAAGGAAAATGATGATAATTTATTTAAAAAATCCTTATTATCATATGGTCTAATAGGGTTATTTGTTATGTTTACAGTAGTTATACCTATTCCTATATATGTAGGCATGAGTATCAGTCTTGGTATGCTCATGTTTATGATTTTAACTACGATGATTTCAGATTTTTCATCAGTTTTGTTAGACGTGAAGAGTAAAAATATACTCTTATCAAAGCCAATAGATGAAAAAACCTATAATATGTCTAAAATAGTTCATATTTTTATGTACATGTTCAGTATCACTATAGTTATGGCTGGACCTTCACTTATAGGGGGGACCATCAGACATGGAGTGCTATTTTTAATTATATTTTTTATTGAACTAATACTTATATCAGGCTTAGTAATCTTTTTAACATCTTTATTATATAGCTTTATACTAAAATATTTTGATGGAGAAAAATTAAAGGACATTATAAATTATTTTCAAATAATTCTTTCGATTGTCATGGTAGTAGGATACCAGTTAATAGGTCGAATGTTCGATTTAATAGATTTGAAAATAGTTGCAAATCCTAAATGGTGGAGTTTCTTATTACCTCCAGCTTGGTTTGCTGCTCCTTTTGAGGTTCTATTAAGTAAAAATTATGAAAGCACATATGTATATCTAAGCTTATTAGCCTTAGTAATACCTATAATATCCTTAATCATCCATATAAAAATCGTTATGCCTCATTTTGAAAAAAATCTGACAAAGCTGAATAGTAGCAGCGAAAGAGGTAGCTCCTCTGCAGAAAGAAAAATAAAATTTCATAGTTTAGTATCAAATATATTTTGTTTTAATAAAACAGAAAGAGCAATTTTCAAGTTTTCTCAAAGCCTACTGTCAAATGAAAGAAAGCTTAAGCTGAAAATATACCCATCTCTTGCTTTTGCAGCTATATTCCCATTTATAACCTTGTTAGCTTACATAAGGAGTGATATAAGCTTCTTAGAATTCATTTCTTCCTTAGGACAAGGGAAAGCATATCTTGGTATATATTTAAGTATATTTATGCTAAGCACTACAATAATGTTTATTGACATAAGTGAAAATTATAAGGGAGCGTGGATATACAAGGCTCTACCAATAAAATCCCCAGAATATATTTATAAGGGAGCTATTAAGGGGTATATATTTAAATATTGTACTGGTATATTTTTATTTGTTAGTTTTATATTTTTAATTTTATATAAATTTAGTATAATACTTGATGTAGTATTAATGTTTATCAATATGCTATTTATAATAGCTATGATGTTTAATACAGGAAGCAAGAAACTTCCCTTTAGTGAGGATGCAAATAAAATAGTTAAGCAAGGAGCAGCACCTTTACTATTATCAATGCTATTTGCAGGAGCTACTGTTGGACTCCATATACTTATGAGGATAAACAGAATTGTATTCTTTATATATATAATAGTGGCTTTAGTAGTAACCATATTTATATGGAGAAAAGTATTTAAACTTAGTTGGGATAGTATCAATTAACTTTAACTTAACCTTAAATTGAGGTGATAATAATGAGTAAAATAGCAGGAAAAGGCTGTGAGACAGGAGTACCGTCTTCAGAAAGGAAACCAATAGAGGATATAGAAAGAAGCATAATAAAAAAATATAGAAAACACATATGGTCTAAATTTATAAAAGCCATAAAAGATTATAATCTTATACAAGAAGGAGATAGGGTAGCAGTAGCCATATCAGGAGGAAAGGATAGTCTTCTAATGGCAAAGCTGTTTCAAGAGCTCCAAAAGCATGGTAATGTACCCTTTGAAGTAGAGTATATAGCCATGGACCCTGGATATCATCCTGATATAAAAGAGCTTTTAATAGAAAACTGTAAATACTTAAATATACCTGTTCATATATTTGAATCAGATATATTTGAAGTAGCTGATAGAATGGCAAAAGATTATCCTTGTTATATGTGTGCTAGAATGAGAAGAGGTGCTCTTTATGGCAAGACTAAAGAATTAGGCTGTAACAAATTAGCTCTTGGTCATCATTATAATGATGTTATAGAAACTACTTTGCTAAACGTATTGTATTCAGGTAATTTTAAAACAATGCTTCCAAAGCTTAAATCTGCGAACTTTGAGGGAATAGAGTTAATAAGACCATTATATTATATAGAGGAAACAAGCATTAGAAGATTTATAGAATACAGTGGCATATGGCCCTTGAATTGTGCATGTATGGTTGCTGCTGAAAGGATAGGCAATAAACGTTATGAAATAAAAGACCTAATAGAAAGCCTTAAAAAGAACTCTGAAAATGTGGAAAAGTCCATTTTCAAAGCAGCACAAAACGTAAATATGGACTCAATACTTGGTTGGGAAAAAGATGGAGAAAAGTATTCTTATTTAGATTTTTATGAGTAAATTTAATTTAAAGGAGGATTTACATGGATAAAAATGCAATTTTTGTTGTAGATGAAAGAGTAAAGAGAACTATATTAAATTTAGAAAAAAATAATATTAGGGGTCATTATGTTCAAACAGAAGAAGATGCTCTTAGAAAAATAGAGGAGCTAATATCAGAAGGAGATATAGTAGCTGTAGGAGGCTCCATGACTCTTTTTGAAGCAGGAGTTATAGACTTACTGAGAAATGGTAAATATAATTTCTTAGACAGATATAAAGAAGGCTTAACGGCAATAGACATAAAAGAAATATATAGAAAAAGCTTCTCCGCAGATGCTTATTTTACAAGCAGTAATGCAATAACTGAAAATGGAGAAATATATAATGTAGATGGAACAGGAAATAGAGTAGCAGCAATGCTTTATGGACCAGATAAAGTAATAATAATAGTAGGTAGAAATAAGCTAGTAAAGGATTTAGATCAAGCTATATTAAGAGTAAAAGAAACAGCTGCTCCTGCCAATAATGTAAGGCTAAATAAAGATAATCCTTGTACAAAGGTAGGTCATTGCATGGAGTGTAAAGTAGATAGCAGAATATGTAATGAATACACAGTAATTAAAAGACAAAGCTTTAAAGATAGGATTCATGTAATAATAGTAAATAAAGAGCTAGGATATTAATATAGAGCATTAGCTTACTACTAGAAAACCCCCATCTTTGATTCAAGGATGGGGGTTAAGTATACTATTTAAAACTAGGCTTTTCAATTTTGTTTCCAGCAACATACCTTTCAACAATATTTCTATCATCACCTGTGTATATAAATCTTTGTATACGCTCCTCAATAGTTAGGCCTTCTCCAAATAGATTAGAATCGTCTATAACAAGAGCATCAAACTCATACCCCTCTTCAAAGCTACCGACCTTGCCAAAGAATTTGCCGCCACCCTTAGTACCAAGATAAAACACTTCTGAGGTTGTAAGAGGTGCAAGCTCTTTATTAGTTTCTAGCCATTTAATTTTAGAAATCTGTGCAGATATTGCCATTACATCGAAAATAGCAATTTTATTTCCTCCACTTACATCTGATCCTAATCCAACATTTATGCCCTTATCTAAGAAATATCTAACGGGCATTATTCCACTAGATAGATTCAAGTTAGAATATGGACAGTGTGCAACAAAGACCTCATTATCTTTCATTAAAGCAACTTCTTCTTCCGTATTGTGTATACAGTGAGCCATTATAGTAGGGTTTTGGCCAAACAGACCATAGCAGTCATATACACTTGCATAGTCTTTATGCTCAGGATGAAGCTCTTTCACCCATTTTATTTCATTAGTGTTTTCAGAAAGGTGAGATTGTATTGGAACATTAAACTCTTTAGCCATTTTACCTAATTCCTTCATAAGTTCAACAGTACAAGTAGGTACAAATCTAGGAGTAATAATTGGCTTAACTATTTCTGATTTCCCAATGTGATTTTCAATATATTCTCTGGTATCCTTTATTGATTGCTGAGTATCTTCTATTAGTATATCAGGACAATTTCTATCCATATTTACTTTTCCTACATAGGCTCCTAATCCTGACTCTACAAACAAATCGAACAATAAGGATGTAGATTCATTATGAATACTAGCGAATACTACAGAACGTGTAGTTCCGTTTCTCCAAAGGTCTTCTACAACCCTTGAATATACCTTTTTAGCATAATCCATATCACTATACTTAGCTTCCTCTGGGAAGGTATATTCTTCTAGCCATGGAAGTAGCTCTTTATCAAGACCTAATCCTCTGTTAGGAAATTGTGGGGCATGTAAATGTAAATCAACAAAGCCTGGTATAATTAATTTGTCACCAAAATCTATAACTGAAATGTGACTATATTTTTCAGGTATAGATGAATTTGCTAGTGTTACTTTATTATTCTCAACAATGATGTAACCGTTTTCCTGAACATTAAATTTTTCTGGTGATTCAGTATAAACTATATGGCCCTTATATATTTTAATATTTTCTTTTCCAGTATCCTGATTCACAGTAATCAACTCCTCAAAAGAAATAATTTATATTTACCTGCAGTTTAATTATACCCTATTTATTACATTGGATTCAAGAAAACAGCATAAATGGGCATATGTGTTGGAAATACAAGGATAGCTCATATATTTCATCAAAATTATTAATAAGAATTTAATAAGTTAAAAAAAAGAAAAAAATACTAGTAAAATATTAACAAACATTATTAACTAGGTATATAGCCATTTGTACAAGGTGATTACATATCTTAAGGGCAAAAACATTTGAAGGAATATGGTAAAAGTTGTAGAATCTATACATAAGTACTAGATAACATATTTATAGAAATAGCTTTATTTATTGCCTAAAATATTATTAAATATATTATAAGTGTATTATCGTTGTATCCAAGGCTTTTATATTTCAAAGCTCTAAATTAATCTAAATATTTTTTCACATAAAGGGGAGAAGAAGATGGGTGATATTGCTGTACAGAAAATCATGACGAGAAAAAATGAAAAAGATTTTATAAAACTACCTTGGAAAATATATAAAGGAGATTGTTGCTGGGTACCACCATTAATATCAGATTTTAAGAAAACTATGAGGGGTGAGAACAACTCATTAGTTCAAAGTGGACCCTTTGAACATATAATTGCATACAAAGACGGAGAGGCAGTAGGCAGATTATGTGTGGGGATTAATGAACCATTAAATCATGCAAAAAACTATAAGGAGGGATATATTTCACTCTTTGAATCTATTGATAATTATGAGGTAGCTAAGGCAATGTTTGATTATGCTAGTCATTGGCTTAAGGAAAAAGGAATGGAGAGAATGATAGGACCTATATCCTTACCTAACGGAGATGATAACAGAGGCCTTCTAATAGATAATTTTACTGATCCTACCCTCGTAATGAATACATACAATAAAAGCTACTATAGAAGATTTTTTGAGGAATATAATTTTTACAAGTATTGGGACTGCTATGCATACAAATATGATGCAAAAGAGGACATAGATGAAAGATATAGGAAATATGTTCCCTATGCAATGGGAAAATACAAGTTTAAGGTAGAAAAAATAGACTTAAAGAATATAGAGAAAGAAATGCAGGACATTAAGGAAATAATCAAAAGAGCAATGCCAGAGGAGTGGGAGGATTTTATACCCCCTACAGACGAGGATATAGCTATTATTGGGAAAAGCTTAGTACCTGTTGCAGATCCTGACCTAATATACATAGCCAGGGCCGAAGATGGAAAGCCTATAGGCTTTAACATAGCCTTACCTGATTATAACCAAGTGCTTAAGCATATGAATGGAAGACTCTTTCCAACAGGCTTTTTAAAATATCTTTATTACAGGAAAAAAATAGATAGGGCAAGGCTGTTTGTATTATTTGTTATACCCGAATTTAGAAAAAAAGGTGTTCCCTCCGCCATTTATCTTAAGCTTTATGACGCATCTAAAGAGAAAGGATATAAATATGGAGAAGGCTCAACAGTGTGGGAATACAATAAAGTTATGCAAAGAGATATAGAAAAACTTGGTGGAAAAATTTATAAAACCTATAGAATTTATAAAAAGGACTTATAATTATCATATAATAAATAAAAGCGGCATATGCCGCTTTTATTTATGGAGTACTTCCTTAAGCTTATCTATAAATATTTTGTTCTGTTCCATAGTACCTATACTTACTCTTATCCAATCTCCAACCATAGGTCTTATAATAACCCCTCTTTTTTGGAGATCGATAAATACTTCTCCACCATTTCTTTTTACATTAACAAAAATATGATTTGCTTCGGAAGGAGCAAATTGTAGATTCATTTTTTGGAATTCTTCATAAAGATATTCTTTTCCTTGAAGATTTACATCGTAGCTTTTCTTTATGAACTCTTCGTCTTCTAGTGCTGCAATAGCAGCAACCTGTGCTAAAGTATTTACATTGAATGGTCCTCTTACTTTATTTATGTTTTCTATTATCTCTTCACTTGCCATAGTATAACCAACCCTTAGAGAAGCAAGACCATAGATTTTAGAGAAAGTTCTTAGGATAATGATATTTGAATATTTATTGAGCAATGGGAGGCTGTTTTTTGGATAATCTTCTCTAGTTACATATTCATTGTATGCCTCATCATAGACTACTATTATATTTTTAGGTACACTATTTAAGAAATGTACTAATCTTTCTTCAGTAAACATTGTACCAGTTGGATTATTTGGATTACATAGCCATATAAGTTTTGTTTTTTCTGTAATTGCAGAAAGCATACCATCTAAATCGTAGGTCCAATCAACTAAAGGTACAATAACAGGCTTTGCCCCCATCATCATAGTGGTAGATATGTATCTTGGAAAAGTTACGTCAGCCATTATAACTTCGTCACCCTTATTGAAAAAGGTTTTAGCTATTAGGTCCATCATTTCATCAGAACCGCAGCTTAAAATAATTTGATTTATACTGAGGTTTAATTTTTGGGAAAGCGCTTCTTTTAAGTTGGTGCAATTTCCATCTGGATAAAGTGCTAGATTGTCAAGTGCATTTTTGATAGCGTCTATTGCTTTAGATGAGCAACCAAGTGGATTTTCATTAGATGCAAGTTTTATCACATCCTCTAGTCCATATTCCTTTTTAACATCCTCTATTGGCCTTCCAGGTTTATAAGGAGTTAAATTAACAAGCTCTTCTCTAAATTGGATTGACAAACTAAACTACCCCCTCTTTTTATTTAAATAATAACTTAAAACAATTATAACATTAATATTTGAAAGTTTATTTAGATATTTCATTTTATTAATAATTAAAAAAATAATAATTTATCATATTTATACTAAAGTAAGAATCACAAACATAATTAAGTTGTATATGAACAGATTTAAGAGAAAATATTTATTGTATTTTAAATAATTTTCAGAATAAAAAAACAATAAATGGAGATATTTTCAATATAAAGACAAAAAGCATTAGAATTGAAAATCTGATACAAATAAAAAGGAATTTAGCAATATGTGTAGAATATTAAATATTAGCAATTGTCTGTAAAAGTCAAAATATAATCTGTGCAAGGGGGAAGTTAGATGAAGGAATATCAAACTGACAAAATAAGGAACGTAGCTTTATTAGGTCATGGAAGCTGTGGCAAAACTACATTGACAGAATCGATATTATTTACTACAGGAGTAACTAAAAGAAAAGGTAGAGTAGAAGATGGAAATACTATTTCCGACTACGATAAAGAAGAAATATCAAGACAATTTTCTATAGGAACTTCAATAATCCCAGTTGAGTGGAAGGATGTAAAATATAATTTATTAGATACTCCAGGATATTTTGATTTTATTGGAGAAGTAAACGGTGCATTAAGAGCAGCAACAGGAGCAGTTATAATAGTAGACGCATCATCTGGTGTAGAAGTTGGTACGGAAAAAGCTTGGAAATATACAGAAAAAAATAAATTACCTAAAATTATATTCCTTAATAAAATGGATAAGGAAAACATTAACTTTGATAAAATTATGAATGATCTTAGAGAACAATTCGGTAACAAAGTAGTACCTTTTGCAGTGCCTATTGGTGAATCTGAATCCTTTAAGGGATTTGTTAATATAGTTGACATGATAGGTAGAGTTTATGATGGTAAGGATTGTGTTGATGCACAAGTGCCAGAAGGCATGAATGATATTATAGAGCCTCTTAGAGAAATGCTCATGGAATCTGTTGCTGAAGCAGATGAAGAATTGATGGAAAAATACTTTGAAGGTGAAGAATTTACAACAGAAGAAATCCATAGAGGTTTAAGAAAGGGCATAATGAACAGTGACCTAGTACCTGTATTAATAGGATCTTCTCAAAACAATATAGGTGTTCATACATTACTTAATATGATTAATGCTTATTTGCCTTCCCCAAGCGATGTAGGGGTACATGAAGGAGTTAAGCCTGGAACCACAGAAAAGGTACAAAGAAAAGTAGATAAAAATGAACCTTTTTCAGCATTTGTATTTAAAACCATAGTAGACCCATTTGTTGGTAAAATATCATTATTTAACGTATGCTCAGGTAAAATTTCAAAAGATGCGGATGTTTTAAATGCAAATAAAGATGAAAACGAAAGATTTGGTAGTTTATTCCTTCTAAGAGGAAAAAGTCAAATAGAAGTTAGCACAATAATTGCTGGAGATATTGGAGCTACAGCTAAGCTTCAATATACTGAAACAGGAGATACTCTGTGTGATAAAAACAATCCTATTCAATACAATGAAATAGATTATCCAGATCCTTGTTTGTTCTTAGCGGTAGAACCAAAGGCTAAGGGTGATGAAGAAAAAATAGGCTCATCCCTAGCTAGAATGACAGAGGAAGACCCAACCTTTATAGTTCAAAGAAATGCTGAAACTAAGCAGTTATTAATAGGTGGTCAAGGAAATATGCAACTTGCAGTTATTACTAACAAGTTAAAAAATACTTTTGGTGTTGAAGTAGAGCTTACAGATCCAAAGGTACCTTATAGAGAAACCATAAAAGGTACATCAAGTGTTCAAGGAAGACATAAAAAGCAATCTGGTGGTGCAGGACAATATGGAGACGTCCATATAAGATTTGAACCATCACAATTAGACTTTGAATTTGATGAAGAAATCTTTGGAGGTTCAGTACCTAGACAATATATTCCTGCAGTAGAAAAAGGTCTTAGAGAATCTATTGAAAAGGGAGTATTAGCTGGATATCCTGTGGTTAATATGAAGGCAGTATTATTTGATGGTTCATATCACCCTGTTGATTCAAATGAAATGGCTTTCAAAATAGCCGCATCTCTTGCATTTAAAAAAGGTATGGAGCAGGCAAAACCAGTATTATTGGAGCCTATTGTGAGAGTAGAAATCCTTGTTCCTGAAGACTATATGGGAGATATTATGGGAGACATGAATAAGAGAAGAGGAAGAATATTAGGTATGGAGCAGCAGGAAGATGGAAATCAACTTGTATTAGCTGAAGCACCACAAACTGAAATGTTTAAATATGCAATAGATTTAAGATCAATGACTCAAGCCAGAGCAAGCTTTAGAATGGAATTTGCTAGATATGAAGAGGTACCAGCACACATAAGTGAAAAAATAATAGCTGAAGCAAAGGCTGAAAGAGAATAGAACAAAAAGGAGTACCAAGTATCTACATGGTGCTCCTTATTTATTTCTTACCTAAGAAATTTGACCTCATGAGCTTTAAGCAGAATTCCAGGATCTTTGTTTTCACGCAGGTCAGTCCAGCAAAAGCTTCCTCAATTTCTAATGTGACCATATAAGATTTTGTTTAAAAATAAGTTATTATTGAAATAATGGGGTATTATAATTATATAAAATATAAGAAGCATACAATTAGGTATTGAAAATTTTTTTGTATCGTATAAAATATAACTAAAGGCAAAGAAAGTCAAAGTCAGATAAGAGGTGAAGAAATGTCAAAGCTAAGCAATATTATAGAAGATTTTATTAAAAGGCTATTAGAGGATGCTAATAGCGGAATTGTAGAAATACAAAGAAATGAATTAGCTCAGTACTTTGATTGCGCTCCTTCTCAAATAAACTATGTTTTGACAACAAGATTTACATCAGATAAAGGCTATTATATTGAGAGTAGAAGAGGTGGAGGAGGGTATATAAAAATCATAAAAGTAAATATTAATAGTGATAAATATATCCAAAACTTAATATTGAATATAATAGGGGAATCTATTACTAAATCAAAGGCATATGATATAATCGAAAGCTTTCTTGAGGAAGGTATTATCACTGAAAGAGAATGCAATATAATGAAAGTAGTAGTTTCTGATAGGGCTTTAGATAGTGCAAACTGCGATAAAAACGTAGTTAGAGCTGATATGCTTAAAAATATGCTGCTTGTTTTTTTAAAGTAAATTAATAATCAATTGAAAGGAGGGCATATATGCTTTGTGAAGAATGTGGTAAAAATCAAGCAACTGTTCATATGAAAAAAATAATTAATAACCATGTTAATGAATCTCACCTATGCGAAGAATGTGCAAAAAAAAGCAACAGCTTTAATTTTGATACATCTTTTTCAATACAAAACTTTCTAGCTGGACTCCTTGACAGCTCATATGATGGACCAGTAAAGATTGAACAAGTAAAAGCCTTAACCTGTGATAAATGTGGGCTTGCCTATGGGAAATTTAGACAGACAGGGAAATTCGGCTGCAGTAACTGCTATGATTCTTTTAGAGATAAGCTTGTCCCTCTGTTTCGGAAAATACATGGACACGATATTCATGTAGGAAAGGTTCCTAAAAAAGCTGGGATTTTAGTAGGTACTAAGAGAACAATTGAAAAGCTCAAAAAAGAACTAGATTCAGCTGTAAGCAAGGAGGAATTTGAAAAAGCTGCTCAGCTAAGAGATGAAATAAAGAATCTTCAATTGAATCTAGAAAGGGGCAGTGAGGAAAATGATTAATTGGTTGGAGGGTGAAGGTGCTGAAAAGGATATTGTATTAAGCACTAGAATAAGGCTTGCAAGAAATATAGATGGCATAAGACTACCACACTTAATGACAGAGGATGAGGCAAAAGAAGTAATAGATATAGTCAAAGATGCAATTATAAATAATGATAATAGTTTTAGAATAATTGAAATAAACAAGCTTTCTCCCTTAGAGAGGAATGTTTTTGTTGAAACCCACCTAATTAGCCCAGGCTTATTAGAAAAGCCTAAGTTAAGTGCATTTTTTCTAAAACAAGATGAAAAAATTACAATAATGGTAAATGAAGAGGATCACATAAGAATACAGGTTCTTTTGCCTGGACTTAATCTTGAAGAGGGATGGAAGCTAGGTAATGAAATAGATGATTTACTAGAGTCTAAGACTAGGTATGCTTTTGATGAGGACTTTGGTTTCCTAACATGCTGCCCTACAAATGTAGGAACAGGTCTTAGGGCATCAGTTATGGTGCATTTACCTGCACTTGTGCTGACAGGATATATAAATCAAATTCTTCAAGCAGTAAACCAAATTGGACTAACTGTTAGAGGTCTTTACGGAGAGGGAAGCAGTGCTTTAGGGAATCTTTTTCAAATATCTAATCAAACTACCCTAGGAGAGAGTGAAGAGGAAACAATACAGAAGCTTAGGAGTATAGTTCTTCAGATTATTTCCAAAGAAAGATACGCAATGCTAAGCTTACTGAATAATAGAAAAACCGAAATAGAAGATAAGGTTTATAGATCACTTGGAATATTGCAAAACTCAAGGATAATGTCTTCAAAAGAGAGTATGGAGTTATTATCTAACGTTAGAATGGGTGTGAATATGAACATAATAAAAAATGTAAGTCTAAATACTATAAATAATCTTATGATAGAAATACAGCCAGCAAGTGTGCAAAATCAACATCATGAAGATTTAACAGTTGCAGAAAGAGATATTAAGAGATCAGAAATAATTAGAGAAAAGATAAAGATGTAGGAGGGATACTGATGTCTATGTTTGGTAGATTTACTGAAAGAGCACAGAAGGCTATTTTTCTTGCTCAAGAAGAGGCTAAAAATCTAAGACATAATTATGTAGGCACAGAACATTTGCTATTAGGATTAATTAGCGAAAAGGAAGGAATAGCTGCAAATGTTCTTATAAATATGGGAGCTAATTTAGATACTATAAGAAACTATGTAATAAACTTAATTGGATATGGAGAAGAAAGTGGTGAAATACAAGGCTACACTCCAAGAACTAAAAGAGTATTCGAATTAAGCTTTATTGAAGCTAGGGACTTAGGGCATAATTATATAGGTACAGAGCATCTTCTTTTAGGTCTCATAAAGGAATCAGAGGGTGTAGCTGCAGTTATACTTAAAGGTATGGGTATGGACTTAGAAAAGGTAAGGTCAGAGATAATAAATATGCTCAATAATAATAGGCAAAGTCAAAG
Organism: Proteiniborus ethanoligenes; assembly: GCF_900107485.1. NCBI lineage: Bacteria > Bacillati > Bacillota > Clostridia > Eubacteriales > Proteiniborus > Proteiniborus ethanoligenes. Next base: position 21,025 of record NZ_FNQE01000028.1, on the reverse strand, counting down.
TAGTAGTACTAGCAATAAGGCAGGTACTCCAACCTTAGATAAGTTTGGTAGAGATTTAACTCTTTTAGCATCTGAGGGGAAGCTTGATCCAGTAATAGGAAGAGACAAAGAGATAGAAAGAGTAATACAGGTTTTAAGCAGAAGGACCAAGAATAATCCATGCTTAATAGGAGAGCCAGGAGTAGGTAAAACTGCAGTGGCTGAGGGATTAGCACAATTAATTAATAGTGGAGAGATACCTGAAATTTTAAAGGATAAAAGGGTGGTAACTCTGGATTTAGCATCAATGGTAGCGGGAGCAAAATACAGAGGGGAGTTTGAAGAGAGACTAAAAAAAGTAATGGAAGAAATAAAACAGGCTAAAAATGTTATTTTATTTATTGATGAAATGCATACAATAATTGGTGCTGGAGCAGCAGAAGGTGCTATTGATGCATCAAACATACTGAAACCTGCACTAGCAAGAGGAGAACTTCAGGCTGTAGGGGCAACTACTATTGATGAGTATAGAAAGCATATTGAAAAAGACACAGCATTAGAAAGAAGGTTTCAGCCTGTTATGGTAGAAGAGCCTTCAATTGAGGATACAATAAAAATACTAGAAGGATTAAGGGATAAGTATGAAGCTCACCATAGAGTAAAAATAAGTGATGAAGCAATAAAAGCGGCTGCAGAGCTTTCAGCTAGATATATTACTGATAGGTTTTTACCAGATAAGGCCATAGACCTTATTGATGAGGCTGCCTCAAGGGTTAGAATAAAGACTATAACAGCACCACCAGATTTAAATCTATTAGAATCAAAGCTAGAAGAGCTAGCTCAAGAAAAGGAAGCAGCTATTAGTACCCAAGACTATGAAAAGGCAGCAAAAATTCGGGATGAAGAAAAAAACATAAAAGAAGAGCTTAAGGCAAAGCAAGATGGTTGGAAGCATCAGAAGCAATCAGCATCAAGTGAAGTTGGCTATGATGAAATAGCATATGTAGTTTCTATTTGGACGGGTATACCTGTTAAAAAGCTAACTGTTGAAGAATCAGAAAAACTCCTTAATCTTGAAGAAATACTGCATAAGAAAGTAATAGGTCAGGAGCAGGCAGTAGCAGCTTTATCAAGTGCTGTTAGAAGAGCTAGAGTGGGGCTTAAGGATCCAAGCAAGCCTATAGGGACATTTATTTTTGTAGGACCTACAGGAGTAGGAAAAACTTATCTAGCAAAGTCCTTGGCTGAATCATTATTTGGTGATGAAAATGCAGTAATCAGAATTGACATGTCAGAGTATATGGAGAAGCATTCGGTTTCTAAGCTTATAGGTTCACCTCCTGGATATGTGGGATATGATGAGGGAGGGCAGCTTACAGAAAAGGTTAGAAGAAGACCTTATTCAGTCATATTATTTGATGAAATAGAAAAAGCACACCCAGACGTATTTAATATATTGCTACAGCTATTAGATGATGGAAGATTAACTGATTCTAAAGGTAGAGTAGTAGACTTTAAAAACACAGTAGTCATAATGACATCAAACGTAGGAGCTACAACCTTGAAGAAACAAAAAACCCTTGGTTTTGCCGCACCTACTGATGCAGATAAGGCTGAATATGAAAAAATGAAGGAAAATATTACAGATGAGCTTAAGAGAACATTTAGACCCGAGTTCTTAAACCGAATAGATGAGGTTATAGTGTTTCATCCACTTAATGAAGAGCATATTAAGAAAATAGTTAATATAATGATTAAGGATTTAGAAAAGAGACTAGAAAGACTTAATCTGCATATTGATATTAGTGAAAGTGCAAGAGACCATATTGGAAAAGAAGGCTTTGATCCATCTTTTGGAGCGAGACCACTTGAAAGAGCTATTAGAAAGCTAATAGAGGATCAATTATCAGAAGAAATGCTTAAAGGCAATGTAAGCAAGAATGATGTAATTCTAATAGATTATAACGGAGAAAAGCTCACCTTCAACAAACAATAGTAAGGATTATTTCCTTACTATTTCTATTATCTGCATAATTATAGTAAAAAACAAAGAAATCTGATAATATTTCTTTAGAGAACAAAAAAGAAAGGGGAGTTCTATGGAAAGACTAATTATTGACGATATGGAGCTTAGACTAGAGAATTATAATAGAGATTACATAAAGAGCGAAGTTACAGAGAAAAATTTAATTAGAATAAAATGTGAGTCAATAGTGAAGGGTCATGATAACGAGAGACTGAAAAAGATTCTAGAGAACAAAAGTTTTGAAGTAAATATTCCTGACGATAATTTGAAATTTAAAGGAAGAAAAGGCGAAATAACCTATTATTATACTGATGGAAATCCATTTACAGATAAAGAAATAGAATATACTCATGTTATAGAAATCATAGAATTTGAAGATGTTAAAGAAGATGAATCTAATAATAAATTATCTTTAGAGCAGGAAATTTTAATACTTAAGAACAAACTATCATTTATAGAAAATCTATTAATAAAAAAGAACATAATTTCAATTGATGATATAGATAGAGTTTAGGAGGATTTATATGGCTAAGTTAAAGATAAAATACATATGTCAAGATTGTGGCTATGAAACTCCTAAATGGTTTGGTAAATGCCCTTCATGTGAAGGCTGGAATACTTTTGTTGAAGAGGTTACAGATAGAACAACAAAAGTATCTAATGCCATTGTAGATGCTAAAGTAGAAAAAGTTGTTGATATCAAAACTAATGAGGAATATAGAATAACAACAGGACTTCAAGAGCTAGATAGGGTTTTGGGCGGTGGCTTAGTTAAAGGCTCTCTTACCCTAGTAGGAGGAGATCCTGGAATAGGCAAATCAACGCTGCTAATACAAGTAGCAAATAATATTTCTAGCCAAGGACTTAAAGTATTATATGTATCAGCAGAGGAATCTGCAAAGCAAATTAAGCTAAGATCAGATAGACTTAGTGTTCAAGCACAGGAGCTATATCTCTTATCAGAAACAAATATGGATATTGTAACTAGTGCAATTGATAACTTGAGTCCTGATTTGCTAGTAATAGATTCAATTCAAACTGTTTATAGTCCAAGCTTGGAGTCTGCTCCTGGAAGTGTAAGTCAAGTAAGGGAAACCACATCCCTTTTAATGAGGTTAGCCAAAACTAGGGATATGGCCACATTTATAGTAGGCCATGTGACTAAGGAAGGCTCTATAGCAGGTCCAAGGGTTCTGGAGCATATGGTGGATGCTGTACTATATTTTGAAGGAGAAAGACATCATACATATAGGATTTTAAGAGGAGTAAAAAATAGATTTGGCTCCACAAATGAATTAGGAATATTTGAAATGAGGGACATAGGACTTGTTCAAGTCGAGAATCCTTCAGAAATGCTCTTAGCAGGTAGACCCTTAAATACTGCAGGAACCATAGTTGTACCAAGCATGGAAGGAACAAGACCTATGCTAGTAGAGGTTCAAGCCTTAGTAAGTCATACTGCCTTTGGTATGCCAAGACGAGTGGCTACAGGCATTGACTATAACAGAGTAGTTCTTATGCTTGCAGTATTAGAAAAAAAAGCAGGATTAGAAATGCAAAGCTATGATGCTTATATAAACATAGTAGGTGGAATTCAAATCAAAGAGCCTGCAATGGATTTAGGTATAGTATGCGCATTAGCATCTAGCTTTAAGGATGTTGCAATAGACTCTAATACCATAGCTATAGGGGAAGTAGGCTTAACAGGTGAATTAAGAACTGTAAGCTTTATAGAAAAAAGGCTTAAAGAGGCTAGCAAGATGGGCTTTAAAACCGCAGTTATACCAAAATCTAATCTTAAGGGGTTAGACAATATAGAGAATATAAATATTATTGGAGTTACAAATATAATTCAGGCATTAGACATAGTCTTAGCAAGATAGCATAAATGGGTCTATTTAGACCCATTTATTATAGTATGTAGGGAAGTTCTACACTTCTTTAATTTTATAATAGTTTATAATAAGTTATAAATACCTAATGTTTTTATTGTATCTATTTCCTTTAAGACTATTTCTTCTAAGCTCAGATTAAAGTTATTGCACAGTGAGGCTATGTAAAACATATGTTTACCAATTTCTTCTTCTATTTTCTCTTTACAGTTTTCACAAAGCTCTCCCTCTATATGACTTTTCAAAGAATCCTTTATTTCTATCAAAGAATCTTTACTATAGTCCTGCCTAGAAGCATTTATGGAAATACATCCGCAAGAGGTTGCAGATTTAACAACAGCCCTATTAACCTTAGAGTTTGATTCTTCTAGCTTAGTTATTATATCTAAAATACTCTTATGCCTTATTAAAACATTAGAAACTTTGCTTTGAAAATTATCGCAAATATTACTATTATCCATAAAAACACCTCATTTCATGTAATTGTATATTTACATTAATTATACTTATAAAAATATGGCTTTGTCAATTTAAAATTAAGTTGACAATCTTTCTGTGTATGTGGTAAAATAAATAATTTGACATTCTAACGAACCTATAGTATACTATAGATTAGGATATTATTATATTTTTATTATCTAATGGAAAATGCGACATAAAAATATACTGCATTAAGATTTAAACTATAGTAAAGGAGGTGTATCCGTTATTAAAGCTTATGCTTAGTTTGTAGGCTTTCGTATAACGGTGTACTTTATGTTTGATATAGGAGATAAGATAGTTTATCCGATGCATGGGGCGGGAATAATAATTGCAATAGAAGAAAAAGAAATACTAGGTAAAAAGAGAAAATATTATATAATGAAAATGCCGATGGGAGACATGAAGGTAATGGTTCCTATTGACAACATTGAAGATATTGGAATTCGGGAAGTGATAAATCATGAGGAGATTGAACAGGTTCTTGCAGTATTAGCTGATGACAAGACTAAAATGCCGCAAAATTGGAATAGAAGATATAGAGCTAACATGGATAAAATAAAAAGCGGAGACATTTATGAGATAGCAGGTGTAGTAAGAAACCTTATCATCAGAGATAGAGAAAAGGGTTTATCTACAGGAGAGAGAAAAATGCTCAATAATGCGAAGCAAATGCTAGTTAGCGAAATAGTACTTGCAAAAAACATGGAACAAGTTGAAGCCGAAGACCTAATTGAAAATATTGTAAAGTAGGCGTCTTATTTGATAGGCGCTTGTTTTTTATTCAAAAATTATTACATTTTCATGACAAAATGCTAATTGGTGTATTATTTAATGAAATTTGTGGTAAATTAGTTATAGTATACTGATATATTGGAGATAAATATACGAGGAGGTGAAAGTATATGGTTAACAAATCAAAATTAGCAAATAGAATAATTAGATTCTTTTTAACAGTTTTAGGTATATCCCTTGGTATAGGTATAATGGCACTCTTAGAAGCTGTAGGGCTGCTTGAATTCTTAGAAGGTTTAGGAATAAAGCCATATAGCTATGCAGGATTAGGTTTAGTCTTTGGTATTATATTTTTTATTCTTTCTCCTAAAATAACAAAAATTGGCAAAAAAATAATCGGTACTGTAGAAGGTGAGATACAAAAGATACCAGCCTCTGATATAATTCTTGGAGTAGTAGGTTTGGTACTTGGCCTTTTAATCGCTAATCTTTTAAGTCCCTTATTTCGTATGATTCCTTATGTTGGACCTGTATTATCAATAATGTTTTATATTTTAGCTGGATATTTTGGTGTAGCTGTACCTACTAGGAAAAAAGATGATTTTACTAGTGCATTAAGCTCTCTAAAAAGAAGTGGATCTAAGGAAAAGGGAAATAAGACGACAAATCAAGTATTGCCTAAAATATTAGATACCAGTGTTATAATCGATGGAAGAATTGCAGATATTTGCAAAACAGGCTTTGTAGAAGGCCCTTTAGTAATACCTGAATTTGTACTGGATGAACTCCAAAAAATTGCTGATTCATCAGATTCTCTTAAAAGAAACAGAGGTCGTAGAGGATTAGATATTCTCAATAAAATACAAAAAGAATTAGATATAGAAGTCATGATTCATGAAAAGGACTTTGAAGACGTTCAAGAAGTAGATACAAAATTATTAAAGCTTGCACAGTTTATCAAAGGAAAAGTTGTTACTAATGACTACAATCTTAATAAGGTAGCAGAATTTCACGGAGTTGATGTATTAAATATAAACGAACTGGCAAACGCTATAAAGCCAGTAGTGCTTCCTGGTGAAGAAATGGTGGTTCAAGTAATAAAGGATGGTAAAGAATCAGGTCAAGGAGTAGCATACTTAGATGATGGCACTATGATAGTGGTAGATGGTGGTAAAAAACATATTGGAGATACAATAGGAGTAATGGTTACTAGTGTTTTACAAACTGCTGCAGGCAGAATGATATTTGCAAAGCCGAAATCAATGACTGATAAAGCGGTATAATTATTTTAATAATATATAATAACCCAGCGCAAGCTGGGTTTTAACATTTGTAGCAGGACTTTTTATGTTTTTTAAAGTGCTTTTTCAAAAAATCTATATTCAATATACTAATTATGTTATAATGTCTTGGAGGTGGGTGAAATGTCTTATAATGGCAGATACATATCTGTAGTAATAGCTGCATCTGGAATGGGAAAAAGAATGAATGCTGATATTAATAAGCAGTATATTCTTCTAAAAGGAAAGCCTATATTGGCATATACAATAGAAAAATTTGAAAAAAATGAATATATAGATGAAATAATAATAGTAGCAAGAGAAGAAGAGAAACAGTATTGTTTAGAGGAAGTAGTTAAAAAATACAATTTTAGTAAAGTAATCAATATTGTAAGTGGAGGTGATGAAAGGCAGGATTCTGTATATGAAGGACTTAAGGCGGTAAATAAATCCTGTAGTATAGTCCTCATCCACGATGGTGTAAGACCTTTTATAAGAGATGTCGATATTCTAAATAGCATTGATGCAGCTATAAAATATGGTTCATCTGTAATAGGAACACGAGTAAAAGACACAATAAAGATTGTAGACAGGAATAACCATATAGTAGATACTCCAGACCGTAGAATCTTATGGGCTGTTCAGACGCCGCAGACATTTTCATATGAATTGATTTTAAAGGCTTATAAACACGCAAAAGATGAGGGTTTCATTGGTACTGATGATAGTATGCTAGTTGAAAGACTAGGACATAAAGTAAAAATTATAGAGGGCTCCTATGCAAATATAAAAATTACTACACCTGAGGATTTAAAGCTTGCAGAGCTATTGCTGTAAGTATATAGAGTAGTTGTTTTTAGAAGAGATCCCTAGCAAAAAAATCATACTCATTGTATGGGAAAATTTAAACAATAAGAAAGGATGGATTTATTATGGAAAGAACATTGGTTATTGTAAAACCAGATGGGATTAAAAGAGGATTAATAGGTGAGGTAATAAGCAGATATGAAAGAAAAGGCTTAAAGATTGTAGAGTGCAGAATGATAGAAGCAGACAAGGCTACACTTGAAAAGCATTACATAGAGCATAGAGAAAAGCCTTTTTATGAAGAATTGGTTTCTTACATGATGGGTGGAAGTATTATGGTTATGATAGTAGAAGGAAATAATGCAATAAAATTAGTTAGAAATATTAATGGAAAAACTAATCCTGTAGACGCAGAGCCAGGAACTATTAGAGGAGATTTTGCCAATACAATGACTGAAAATATAGTTCATGCATCAGACTCAGTAGAAGCTGCAGAAAGAGAAATATCAATCTGGTTTTAATATTATAAAATATGCACCTGGATTTTAGGGAGGCGATGAGCTTGAAAATAGGTATTGGCTATGATGTGCATAAGCTAGTAGAGAACAGGAAGTTAATAATAGGTGGTATCCATATACCTCATGAAAGAGGACTATTAGGTCATTCTGATGCAGATGTTCTAGTTCATGCGATAATGGATAGCATATTAGGTGCTCTAGCATTAGGGGACATAGGTAAGCACTTCCCTGATACAGACAATTCATACAAGGATATAGATAGTATGCTATTGCTTGCAAAAACATATAACTTAATGGTAGAATGTGGTTATGAAATAGGGAATGTTGATTGCGTAATAGCTGCTCAAAGGCCTAAGCTAGCACCTTATATAGATAGTATGAGAGAAAACATGGCTAGGGTACTAAATACAGATAAAAGCAACATAAACATAAAAGCTACAACTACTGAAAAGCTAGGGTTTGAAGGCAGGGAAGAAGGCATATCAACACAGGTTGTTTGTCTACTAAAGAATAGAGATTAATAAGAAAATATAATGCCGTTTGAAGGGGGGAATATAAAATTGATAAAAGTAAAAAATCTAAGCAAAAAATACAAAGAGGTAGAAGCTGTTAAAGGAATATCTTTTGAAGTAGAGAGAGGAACTGTTTTTGGATTGCTTGGCGAAAATGGTGCAGGAAAGACTACTACACTAAGAATGCTAGCAACTATGATAAAGCCAACATCAGGTACAGCCTTAATAGATGGCTTAGACTTAGTAAGTCAACCTGATGATGTGAGGGGGAAAATAGGAATATTGTTTGGTGGAGATACTGGACTTTATGATAGGCTAACAGCTAGAGAAAATATTGAATATTTTGGACTACTTAATGGTATGAGCAAGGAGTATATCTCAAGGAGAACAAATGACTTGGCTAAAAAACTAGACATGGAAGAATATATAGATAGAAGAGTTGGTAAATTTTCCAAAGGAATGAAGCAAAAAGTATCTATTGCTAGGAGTATAGTACATGACCCAAATATAATGCTATTGGATGAGCCTACTTCTGGATTAGACGTCACATCGGTAAGAATAGTACACGATTTTATATTAGACCAAAAAAAGGAAGGGAAAACAATTATTTTTTCAAGTCACTCCATGAATGAAGTGGAGAAGCTGTGCGATGTAATAGGGATAATAAACAAGGGTAATCTAATAGAGATATCTACTTTAGATGGATTAAAGAATAAATATAATAGCCATAATTTTGAGGATATATTTGTAAGCTTGGTAGGTGAAAAAAATGGATATTAAATATATGATGATTGTGCTTAAAAAAGAGCTGAAGGACACATTTAGGGATAGGAAAACAATTATTTCTAGCATCATAATACCTATACTCATATTCCCTATTATGGCATTTGCCTTAGGTTTAGGTGCTTCTGAAATGATAAATGATGAACAAAAGCCAATAGATATTGTACTGATAAGCAATGGCGAAGCAAAATTAGAAGAATATTTAAAAGAAACAGGTCAGATAAATATTATGAATACTGATGATCCAGACAAAGCCTTAGAAGAATTAGATATTAAGGCTATAGTTGAAATCGAAAAGGGATTTGATGAGAGAATAGAAAGCGGAACCATGGGCAATATTAAAATAAAATATGATCAATCTAGCTCAAAGTCAGACATGGCAACATCTAGACTTGTTAGGCTTATAGAAAGCTATTCTGAAAGCATAACAAATGAAAGGCTTAAAGCCATAGGCGTAGACTTGGAATCATTAAAAGCGATAGCTATTGAGAGTACATCTGTTTCTAAAGATGGTGGAATAGGGTTAATGATATTTTCAATGATATTTCCTATGTTGATTACAATATATTCTGCAATAAGTGGAATAGCAGCAGCTACCGATTTAGGTGCTGGTGAAAAAGAAAGACAAACACTAGAGCCTCTTCTAACTACTAAGGCAAGTAGATTATCTATCCTAGGCGGTAAGTACTTAGCAGTATTTATAGCTGGTGTCATAGGAACTGTTGCTTCTTTAATAGGCTTTTTTATAGCATCAGTAATGAATCCTGATTTTCTAGGGACAGGGATTGCTCTACCACTTAGCTCTATTTTAACCATAGGATTATTTTGCGTAGGTCTAAACTTAGTATTTAGTGGAATAGAGCTAACTATTAGCTTTTATGCAAGAAATTTTAAAGAAGCTCAAACATATTTAGCTCCTTTATCAATAATACTATTAATACCTGCATATGCTACAATGTATCTGGATGGAAAGGCTGTACCAGAAGTATACTTCCACATCCCAATAATAAATACAATAGCTATTATCAAGGAAGCTATTGTACTAATAGTAAATCCAATCCATATACTGATAGTTTTAGCTTGGACTGTAGTATATATAGTTGCATCCTTGTTTTTGACGGTGAACATGTTTAAGAAAGAATCGGTGATTTTTAGAGCATAGGATATATTTTAAAATAGCTCTAAAAATAATTGACAAAATAATTATTTTCTAGTAGTATTAGCATTAATAAATTAGATAATAATACGCAATGAAGGGAAATAGTAAGTATTTAAGGTTCTCAGAGAAGAAATCCATGGCTGAAAGATTTCTAACCCAATGAATACTGAACCCATCCTAGAGCTTCTAGACTGAACAAAGTAAGTCTAGACGGTTGTTACCGTTATTTATGTAGAGTGGACTATATAATCTATAGTCTATTAGGGTGGTACCGCGGATATAACCTTCGTCCCTTTTGGGGATGAAGGTTTTTTTATGACCTAACCCGATTTCCTGAATGCTTTTATCAGGAAATCGTTGGTAGGTCAAACGC
>NZ_FNQE01000028.1:0-10291 GCF_900107485.1 Proteiniborus ethanoligenes | reverse complement strand
CGATTTCCTGAATGCTTTTATCAGGAAATCGTTGGTAGGCCAAACGCAACGAGAACCAAATTTATGGGAGCGATAGCGAGCAGATAAATTTGTGTAGTGAGACTGCGGGAAATGACCTAACCCGATTTCCTGAAAGTGTGTATTTTATTTAAAGATTTTAGACCAATTTTTTTTAGGAGGAGTGATATACATGAAAATGTCAAGGCTGTATATGCCAACCTTAAGAGAAGTTCCATCAGAAGCGGAGCTTCCAAGTCATCAGCTTTTACTAAGGGCTGGAATGATTAGAAAATTAGTATCAGGAGTATATTCATATTTACCTCTTGGGCTTAGAGTATTAAAAAAAATAGAGGATATTGTAAGGGAAGAGATGAATGCCATAGACTCTCAAGAAGTGCTCATGTCAGCTATTCAACCAGCAGAGCTTTGGAAAGAATCAGGTAGATGGGATGATTTTGGACCTGAAATGTTTAGATTATACGATAGAAACCAAAGAGAGTTTTGCCTAGGCCCAACACATGAAGAGATATTTACAGATCTTATAAGATACGAAGTAAAATCCTATAAACAGCTACCATTAAGCCTTTATCAGATACAAACTAAATATAGAGATGAAAAAAGACCTCGATTTGGCCTTATGAGAGCAAGAGAATTTATAATGAAGGACGCATACACTTTTGATATAGATGAGGAAGGCATGAAGAAATCCTATGAGGATATGTGGATAGCTTATGAAAAAATCTTTTCAAGATGTGGATTAAAATTTAAGGTAGTCCAAGGAGATTCTGGTGCCATGGGAGGAAATGCTTCACATGAATTCATGGCAATGTCAGAGTATGGTGAAAGTGAAATAGCATATTGTGATAATTGTGATTATGCAGCTACAGATGAAAAAGCAGATTGCTTATATGAAATAAAAGAAGAAAATAGAGAAATGCTTGTATCTGAAAAAGTTCACACACCAAATGCTAAAACAATAGAAGAAGTATCAAAGTTTTTCCATGCACCTGCTGAAAGCTTTGTAAAGACACTATTATATATGGCTAAAGATGAAGTTGTTGCAGTTGTAATTCCAGGAAACAGAGAATTAAATGAAATAAAGCTAGTGAAAGTATTAGGAGTTCCAGAGCATGAGCTTATGATGGCAGATGAAGAAGCAGTAAAAGAAGCTACAGGAGCAGAAGTAGGCTTTGCAGGACCAATAAACTTAAAGAAGGGCATAAGAGTTATAGTGGATTCAAGAGTTACAAAGATGGTTAATTTCATAGTAGGAGCAAATGAAACAGACTATCACATTAAAAATGTTAACTATGAAAGAGATTTCAAAGGAGAAGTAATAGATGATTTACTATTAGTTCAAGAAGGTGACAGATGTCCAAAATGTGGCACACCACTTAAAACAGACAGAGGAATAGAAGTGGGCAATATATTCCAGCTAGGACTAAAATATAGTAGTACTTTAGGAGCTACATTCTTAGATGAAAATGGTAAGGAAAAAGAAATATTCATGGGCTCACATGGGGTAGGAGTTTCAAGAACAGCAGCTGCTGTAATAGAGCAATTCCATGATGAAAATGGAATTATATGGCCTTTGTCAGTAGCGCCATACCATGTGATTATCACCATTGTTAACACTAAAAATGAAGAACAGACTCTTCTTGGAGAAAGATTGTATAATGAGCTAGTGAAAGCTGGTTTAGAAGTATTACTTGATGACAGAAATGAAAGAGCAGGAGTTAAATTTAAGGATGCGGATTTAATAGGTGTACCTATAAGAGTTACGGTAGGCAAAAGAGCAAATGAGGAAGTTGTTGAGTTTTCACTAAGAAGAGATGGAGAGAAAGCTGAAATAAATACTGGCGAAATATTAGACAAAATAAGAGAAGAGTTCAGCAACCAAGGTTTAACATTCTAAAGAGGGCAATGCCCTCTTTTTTTGAATATCTCTTAATGTTTTTGCAAAAGATAATTATATCTAAAAATATTAGGAGGAGAAGCATGGATAACAACAGAAGAAGAACTAAATATAGGGAAAGATTCACTTTTTTATCGATTGGATGGTGGATAATGCACATAGCCTTATTATTTCTTGTATTTTATCTTATAAGAAGATTTTAATAGCCTTGTATATAAGAGTATAAGACCTTTATAATAACATTATTTCTTGATACTAGATAGATAGTAGTATATAATATACAAAGATAAATTAGATTGATTAAATTAATGATAAATTTTATATAGGAGGTAGTAAAGATGTCAGAGGTGAGAGTTAGGTTTGCACCAAGCCCAACAGGATATTTACATATAGGCAGCTTAAGAACAGCTCTTTATGATTATTTGTTTGCAAAGAACAAGGGTGGTAAATATATACTTAGAATTGAGGATACAGATCAATCAAGATATATGGAAGGTGCCATAGAAAACATGATTGAAGTTTTAACGTGGTCGGGGGTAGTTCATGACGAGGGAGTATTTATAGAAGAGGGTAAGATAGTACAAAAAGGTGAGTATGGTCCCTATATTCAATCAGAAAGGCTTCATATATATAAACAATATATAGAAGAATTATTAGAGAAAGGACATGCTTACTATTGTTTTTGCCATAAGGAAAGACTTGAAAAAATTAGAGAAGAGCAGAAAGAAAAAGGTTTAATGCTTGGTTACGACGGTCATTGTAGAGATATAAGCATAGAAGAAGCAAGAGAGAGAGTAGAGGCAGGAGAGGAATATGTAATCAGGTTAAAATTCCCTAAAAACAGAGACATCGTATTTCATGACATAATAAGAGGGAAAATAACAATAAATACTAATGATATAGATGATCAGGTCCTTTTAAAATCCGATGGATTCCCTACCTATCACTTTGCAGTAGTAGTAGATGACCATTTAATGAAGATAACTCATATAGTAAGAGGAGAAGAATGGCTACCATCTGCTCCAAAGCATGCCTATTTGTTTGAGGCTTTTGGATGGGATACACCAGAGTTTGTCCATTTACCTACAGTGCTTAATAAAGAAAAGAAAAAACTTAGCAAAAGACATGGAGATGTTTCTGTAGAAGATTTTAGAGCAAAGGGATACTTACCGGAAGGATTAGTAAACTATCTTGCTTTAGTAGGATGGAGCCCAGAAAGTAACAAAGAGTTCTTTACTATGGATGAGCTTATTGAAGAGTTTTCATTTGAAAGAGTATCAAATACTGGTGGAGTATTTGATAAGGATAAGCTTGACTGGGTAAATGAACACTACATTAGAAATAAAAGTGTTGATGAAATTACTGAGCTAGCTATACCACATCTTTTAGAGGCAGGCTACATTGCACAAGAAGATATAGAGAATAGATACAACTGGATAAGTCTTATAGTATCAACACTTCAAGAAAGAATATCCTATGTGGCAGAGATTAAAGAACAGGCACATTTTTATTTTTGTAATGAAATAAAACCAGAAAATGAAGAGGTAGTTCAAATGCTTAAGGGAGAACAAGTTCCTGCTCTAATTCAGACATTTAAGGAAGAACTTACCCAAATAGATGAAATAGATGAAGAATTTTCAACAACTATAATGAAGAAAATTCAAAAAGCAACTGGAGTAAAGGGTAAAAACTTATTTATGCCAGTAAGATCAATGTTAACTGGACAGCTTCATGGACCGGACTTAGACAAAATAATTTTAATTTTAGGGAAACAAAATATACTTAGTCGCATAGAATATGTAGAAAAACATATATTATAATAGTGTTTAGTTTGAGCTTGTTTAGGGTATAAAACAAAAAAATATATTGAAAAATATATTAATATCTAGTAATATATTATAAATATTTATTATTCAAAAGGTTATGATGAGGTAGAGTAAATCTATTAAACTTACAGAGAGGGGCTTTTATAAGCTGAGAGAAGCCCTAGGTCAATTTTAGATCCAAGTGCACCTTTGAACTGTTGCCTGAAATAATAGTAGGGTAAACCGGCTAGCACCGTTAAAGCTTTACAAGGCGGGGCAAAATTGCCCAATTAGAGTGGAACCGCGGAACCAAACCGTCTCTTTGTTTAAAGAGACGGTTTTCTTATGACCTAACCCGATTTCCTGAACACTTTTATCAGGAAATCGTTGGTAGGTCAAACGCAACGAGAACCAAATTTGCACGACCGAATGGGAGTGAACAAATTTGTGTTTCGAGACTGCGGGAAATGACCTAACCCGATTTCCTGAACGCTTTTATCAGGAAATCGTTGGTAGGTCAAACGCAACGAGAACCAAATTTATGGGAGCGATAGCGAGCAGATAAATTTGTGTTTCAAAACAGTCCATTTAAAGATAGTAAGTTCAAGAATCAGAAAGGAAAGGGAAAATTATGTTTAAGCATTTAAAATTAGATATCAATGCTGTGAAAGAAAGGGATCCGGCAGCTAAAAGTACTTTAGAAATATTGCTTTGCTATCCTGGACTTCATGCTATAATGTTTCATAGAGTGGCTCATTGGTTTTATAACAAGAAATTTTTCTTTTTAGCTAGATTCATATCCACAATAGCTAGATTTCTAACTGCAATAGATATACACCCAGGAGCTAAAATAGGTGAGGGAGTTTTTATAGATCATGGCATAGGTGTAGTCATAGGGGAAACTGCTGAAATAGGAAATAATGTAACTATATACCAAGGAGTTACTCTTGGGGGAACAGGGAAGGACTGCGGGAAAAGACACCCAACTATAGGAAACAATGTGGTAGTAAGTAGCGGAGCAAAGGTCTTAGGACCATTTAGAGTAGGAGATAATTCTAAAATTGGAGCAGGGTCTGTAGTATTAAAGGAGGTACCTCCTAACTGTACAGTAGTTGGTATACCAGGCAGGATAGTAGTTAAAGAGAACAAACGAATTTCCTTAGTTAGTACAGGAATTGACCTAGACCAGGTAAGGCTTCCAGATCCTGTAGCGCAGGAGCTAGATGAACTAAGAAAGAGAGTTGCTGAATTAGAAAAATATTTTTATAACTCAATGGGGAGGGGTAAGGATGAAGCTTTATAATACACTTACAAGAAAAAAGGAAGAATTTATACCATTAAAACAAGACAAAGTTACTATATATGTATGTGGACCAACGGTATATAATTATATTCACGTAGGAAATGCAAGGCCTCTAGTGGTTTTTGATGTTCTGAGAAGGTATTTAGAATATAAGGGCTATGAAGTAGAATATTTAGTGAATTTTACTGATATTGATGATAAACTAATAAACAAAGCTAAGGAAGAAGGCGGTACAGTAAAAGATATTGCAGAAAAGTTCATTGATGAATTTTTAATAGATGCAAAGGGATTGCTGTTAAAAGAAGAATCTACAAATCATCCTAAGGCAACTGAGCACATAGAAGAAATAGTTGATTTTATACAAGGCCTTGTAGATAAAGGATATGCCTATAGTGTCCAAGGAGATGTATATTTTGACATAACAAGACTAGATGATTATGGAAAGCTATCTAAGAAAAATATAGATGATCTAGTATCAGGAGCAAGAGTAGAAGTTAGTGTAGTTAAAAGAAATCCTATGGACTTCACCCTATGGAAAAGCGCAAAACCAGGAGAGCCTTCATGGGAAAGCCCTTGGGGAGCTGGTAGACCAGGCTGGCATATAGAATGTTCAGCTATGGCTAAAAAATATTTAGGAAATACTATAGATATACATGCTGGGGGGGAGGATTTACAGTTCCCGCACCATGAAAACGAAATAGCACAAAGTGAAAGCCTTACTGGGGAACCTTTTGCCAACTATTGGCTTCATAATGCAATGATTAATGTGGAAAATCAAAAAATGTCAAAATCCATGATGAATTTCTTTACAGTTAGAGAAATAAGCCGAGAATTTGATTTAGAAATACTGAGGTTTTTCATACTTTCAGCACATTATAGAAAGCCAGTGAATTTCAGCAGAGAGCTGGTAGAGCAAGCACAAAATGGACTTGAAAGATTATATAATGGAAAGAATAACCTAGAATATTTAATGAATATTTGTGAAGAAAAGGAATTAAACCATGAGGCTCTAGAGATAAAAGAGAATATTCTTGAGTTAAAGAAAAAGTTTATAGACAGCATGGAGGATGATATAAACACTGCTGATGCCATATCCGTATTGTTTGAAATAGTAAAGGAAGTAAACACTAAATTAAATCCAGAATCACCAAAGGAGCTAACAGAGCTTATATATCATATTTTATTAGAGCTTAGCCAGATATTGGGAATACTAAACAAAAAAGATGAACTATTAGATGAGGAAATAGCAGAGCTAATAGAGAAGAGAACAGAGGCTAGAAAAAACAAAGACTTTAAGCTTGCTGATGAGATTAGAGATAATTTGAAGGAAAAAGGAATAATACTTGAAGACACTAAAGAAGGGATAAAATGGAAGAGGGTAAGATAAAATAATGGATGAATACTTGCTTAAAGGATTCAAAAAAATATGCAAAGGCTGGGGAGTAGATTGCAAAATGCTGTCTCCTCTTCAGCTTGCTTACGTAGGAGATGCAGTATATGAGCTTTTTGTAAGAACTTATTTACTAGGAACAAAAAACATTTCTGTAAATGAGCTTCATAAAGAGGCAATAGAGTTTGTTAAAGCCAAAGCACAGGCAGATATTATTCACAATTTAGAGGATAAGCTTACAGAAGAAGAGTGGCAGATGGTCAAAAGAGGAAGGAATGCAAAATCAGGTTCAGCACCTAAAAATGCAAATCTTTTAGACTATAAATATGCAACAGGCTTTGAAACATTAGTAGGTTTTTTATATCTTACGGAAAGATATGATAGGATATTAGAAATATTTAGTATAATAATAGGAGAACAAGAGAGTAAATAATAAGGGGGAAATGTATATGCTTAAGGTGAGCTTGTTAAGATACACTCAAGATGCGGAAAAATTAGTAGCGGCAGCTGCAAAGCTATGCTATTCGTCAGTGGGAGTAGATAGTATTGAAGAAAAGCTTGATGATGAAAAGACTAGAAGCTTTATCGAAATGTTAATGGAGCTAGGGCATGAGTCTCCAATAGAGCATGTGTCTTTTACTTTTGGGGTTGAGGGAATAAGCAGAGTGCTTACTCATCAGCTAGTAAGACATAGAATAGGAGCTTCCTATTCTCAACAGTCTCAGAGATATGTTAAGCTTGAACAATTTGATTACATAATTCCGCCATCAATAGAAGGCGTACCAGAAGCTAAGGCAATGTTTATAGAAGCTATGGAGCAGGATCAAAAATATTATAACCAGATAACGGACATACTATATAGGGAGCATTATGAAAGGTTTATAAAAGACGGTCATAGTGATACTAAGGCAAAAAAAGATGCTGAAAAAATGGCTATTGAAGATGCTAGATATGTATTTCCAAATGCATGTGAAACAAAGATTGTATTTACTATGAATGCTAGAGCCTTATTTAATTTCTTTGAAAAAAGATGCTGTAACAGAGCTCAATGGGAAATACGTGAATTAGCTACTGAAATGCTAAGGCTTGTTAAGGAAATAGCACCTTCATTATTTAAGTATTCTGGTCCAAGTTGTATAAATGCACCTTGTCCAGAAGGTAACATGACTTGTGGAAAGATAAAAGAAGTAAGGGAAAAATTTAAGAATTTATAAGAACACTTAAATTCCACTTTCTATACAACTATAACAAGAGGTGAAAAGAATGATAGAGGAAGGCTATGTAGAAGGACGTAACCCTGTCATAGAAGCCATAAGAGGCGGCAGAGAAATAGATAAAATATTAATAGCCAAGGGCTCAGAACAAGGCTCTATAAATAAAATAATTGGAATGGCAAAGGACAAAAAAATAGTTATACAATATGTAGAAAAAGCAAAGCTTGATTCAATGTCAGAGACAAAAGCACATCAAGGAGTAATAGCCTTAGTTACTCCATATTCTTATGTTGAAGTAGATGACATAATTAAAGCAGCAGAAGATAAAAATGAAGACCCATTCATAATAATATTAGACGAGATAGAAGACCCTCATAATCTTGGAGCCATTATTCGTACAGCAGAATGTGGGGGAGCACATGGAGTCATAATACCTAAGAGAAGAGCAGTAGGCTTAACTCCAGTAGTCATAAAGTCTTCAGCGGGAGCAGTGGAGCATATGAACATTGCAAAAGTATCAAATATTGCATCTACAATTGAAGAGCTCAAAAAAAGAGGCATATGGATATATGGAGCAGACATGGAAGGAAAGCATGATTATTTCCAAAAAGATCTTACTGGACCTATTGCAATAGTAATAGGTAGTGAAGGAAAAGGAATAGGAAGACTAATAAAGGAAAAATGTGACTTCCTAGTTAAAATACCTATGAAGGGCAAAGTATCTTCACTTAATGCTTCTGTTGCAGCTTCAGTAATGATGTATGAAGTATTAAGACAAAGGAGCATAAGAGAATGACATGAAGAGTAGTAAGGAGTATTTATTTGTAGATGGTTATAATATAATAAATAATTGGAGCAATTTAAGGAAGCTGTCTAAGGAAAGTCTTGAAACAGCAAGAAATGAACTGATTGATATATTAGCTGAATACCAATCATTTACAGGAATAAAGGTCATACTAGTCTTTGATGCACATCTAGTCAAAGGTAGTATGGAAAAGAATGAGAGCATTAAAGGTATCCATATAGTATATACAAAAGAAAAAGAAACAGCTGATCATTACATAGAAAGAACCTTAGACTTAATTGGTAGGACAAAAAAGGTAAGAGTAGCTACATCTGATTGGATAGAGCAGCAAGTAGTAATGGGAAGAGGTGGAACTAGGATTTCAGCTAGAGAACTCAAACTAGAAGTAGATTATTACAAAGAAATAATAAGAAAGAAAAATGAGAGAATTAATGAGATAAATGATATCTTAATGGGAAGGCTAGATAAAAAAACTATAGAGATGCTTGAAAAACTTAGAAAGAATAAGTAAATGCCTTGACTGTAGTCTTAAATATATATATAATTATGTTAAGTTCGGGGTAGTTCCAACATTATGCAGGAGGGGATGCTGGTGGGGTTAAGTGTATATAAAGATTTATCAACAGATACATACGATAATATGGATGATGAAAAAATAATTGAAGATGCAAGAAATGGTGAACCAGAGGCATTAGAATATCTTATAAAAAAGTATAAAAATTTTGTTAGAGCTAAGGCTAGGTCTTATTTTTTAATTGGTGCAGACAAGGAAGATATTATTCAAGAAGGGATGATAGGTCTTTATAAAGCTATACGTGATTATAATCAGGACAAGCTCACTTCTTTTAGAGCATTTGCCGAACTATGTATAACTAGACAAATAATCACTGCTATTAAAACTGCTACAAGACAAAAACATATACCATTAAACTCTTATGTTTCACTTAATAAGCCTATCTACGATGAAGAATCAGATAGAACGCTTCTTGACGTATTAACAGGGGCTAAAATAACTGATCCAGAAGAGTTAATAATAAGCAGAGAAGAGCTTAAAAGCATTGAAAATAAAATAGGTGAAATTTTAAGCGATCTTGAGTGGGAAGTTTTAATGTCATATCTTCAAGGTAAATCATACCAGGAGATAGCAGTTGATTTAGATAGACATGTTAAATCAATAGACAATGCACTGCAAAGGGTTAAGAGAAAGCTAGAACGATATTTAGAAATTAAAGACATATAGTCTTTTAATTATGCATTATTTTTCTATTGACATAAAAACCAGGTGATAGTAAAATTATCTAAGTGGTGGCTACAGATGCCCATGTAGCTCAGGAGGTAGAGCACTTGCATGGTAAGCAAGAGGTCACCGGTTCGAGTCCGGTCGTGGGCTCCAATAATGAATAACAATATGAAACACCTGGGTGAGTTTTCTAGACATATAAAAAATAGACATCTGAGTTCGAAGTATTTTGAACCATAGATTTCAATGTAATCATTTATTTTATTTTTTAAAATGTATAGTAGGGAGGAATAAAAAAAATGGCAAAAGCAAAATTTGAAAGAAATAAGCCACACGTAAACATTGGAACAATAGGACACGTTGACCACGGTAAAACAACACTAACAGCAGCAATCACAGCAGTATTAAACAAAAGATATGGCACAGGTGAATTTATAGACTATGCACACATAGACAAAGCACCAGAAGAAAGAGAAAGAGGAATAACAATATCAACATCACACGTAGAATACGAAACACCAAACAGACACTACGCACACGTAGACTGTCCAGGTCACGCTGACTACGTAAAGAACATGATAACAGGAGCAGCACAAATGGACGGAGCAATCCTAGTATG
>NZ_FNQE01000027.1 GCF_900107485.1 Proteiniborus ethanoligenes | reverse complement strand
AAACAAATATCTTAGATACTACCTGATTGAGGCTGCTAACAGTGTTCGAAACCATATACCAGAGTATAAACAATTTTATTACAAGAAGTACGGTGAAGTAACTACCCACCAACATAAAAGAGCACTCGCACTTACATCTCGTAAATTAGTACGACTGATTTTTGGATTGCTGACTAAAAATCAAATCTACTCCACCGATAAAGTTGGAGAGATTCAATAAAATATTTTCCCTTCTCAAACCTATTTTTCTCAAAAAAATTATAGGTTCTATTAAGATTACTCTTTTTTAATTGTTTCTTTTATTTTCTTTAAAAATCATCTCTTGACATATTACCAGATTGCTCTTAAAATATAATAATTTAAAAAGAATCTAAATCTATATGACAATAGCCTCCTGGGTTTTTCTTTAAATAATTCTGATGATACTCCTCTGCATCATAGAAGCAGGTAAGTGGTTCTACTTCAGTAACTATAGCTCTACTATGTTTTTTTTGCTCCTCTTCTAAAGACTTTTGTATAATATTTAAGTCACTGTCATCTATATAATAAATGCCAGTTCTATATTGATGACCTACATCTGGTCCTTGTCTGTTTAAAGCAGTAGGATCGATAACCTTCCAAAATTTATCCAAAAGCTCTTCAAGAGAAATTATTTCTTCATTGTATTTAACAATACATGCTTCAGCATGGCCAGTAGTTCCCGTGCATACCTCTTCATAAGTAGGATTTTTCCTTGTTCCATTAGCATAACCAACTCTAGTATCTTCTACTCCATTAATTCTAGATATATACTCTTCAACACCCCAAAAGCATCCACCAGCTAAAATGATTTCTTTCATTGTGTATGTACACCTCCAAATAATATATTCTCTGTACTATTATACCCTATAATTGATGTTACCTTATAAGAATTATGATATTATTTAATATAGCAGTATAAAAAATAAATTAATAAATGATTGAAGGGTCAAATTTTTTCAATATATTTATTGTATTTTCATATAATCAGTGATATAATACCATGATGTAGTATATTATCCTTGCTCTATTATAAAAATAGGGCCGTTTAGTCCAAAAGGAGGTGAAGTACATGAGAAAATACGAAGCTGTTTTAATTTTTGCACCAGGCATGGAAGAGGAATCAAGAAACAACCTTGTTGAAAGATTCAAAGGCATAATTGAAACAAATGGTTCAGTTGATAACATTGATGTATGGGGAAACAGAAAGCTTGCTTACGAAATCAATGATTACCAAGAAGGCTACTATGTTTTACTAAAATTCAATGCTGGATCAGATGTTGTTGACGAAATGGATAGAATAGCAAAAATTACAGACAATGTAATTAGACATATGATTATTAGAGATGAAGAATAATAATGTTGTACGGGGGTGTAATTGTGAATAGTGTAATACTAATTGGAAGATTGACAAGAGACCCTGAACTTAGATATTTGTCTAGTGGTATGGCAGTTTCTAGATTTAGCATAGCAGTAGATAAAAATCATTTATCGAGAGAAAAAAAACAGGAATTAGAGAGCAAAGGACAACCTACAGCTGATTTTATTAATATTGTGGTTTGGGGAAAGCAAGCAGAAAACTGTGCAAATTATCTAGTAAAGGGCAGGCTTGTAGGAATCCAAGGACGCATCCAAACTGGAAGCTATACTGCTCAAGATGGAACCAAAAGATATACCACTGATGTGGTAGCAGATAGGGTACAATTCCTTGAGTGGGGAGATTCTAAGCAAGGAAGTCAAAACACAAATAGAGACTTCAATAGTATGAATAGAGACTTTGATGCTGGAATAGACATGGACGGTTTCCATCCAGCTGATGATGATGATATTCCATTCTAAAAAAGGAGGGAAAAAGAATGGCACAACCAGGAAGAAGATTCAGAGCAAAAAAGAGAGTTTGCAGCTTCTGCGTAGATAATGTTGATAAAATAAACTACAAAGAAGTTAACAAGCTTAAAAAATATATTACCGAAAGAGGAAAAATACTTCCTAGAAGAATTTCGGGAAATTGCGCGTTACATCAAAGAGAACTAACAAGAGCTATTAAAAGAGCAAGACAAGTTGCGATTTTACCATACACAGCAGACTAGTTTAAATAGATTTAATAATAAACAAAAGGGAATATATTTAAGTATATATCCCTTTTTTTTATTAAATAGATTTTTGGCTTGTTTTCTGATAGAATTAGCAAGTAAACAAATAAGTTATAGATATAAAAATTTTTTGCGAGGTGAGGTTTAAATGAAGCGTAAGGTTCTCTCAACAAGATTTATTACTAGAACAGGACTTTTTCTAGGGCTAGCTTTAGTGTTTCAAATAGGCCTAAGGCAGCTTTCGCAGCCTATTGTAGGCTCATTAGTAAACCTAGTTCTTATTATAAGTGCAGGCTTAATGGGAACATTTTCAGGTGCAGTAGTAGGTAGTTTCACACCTTTAATAGCATTGCTCATTGGTATAATGGGATTTCCACCAGTAGTTCCTTTTATTATTATAGGTAATTTTGTATATGTTTTTATTTTTAATATATTAAGAAGAAATTTAAATATAAAGGGAGCAAGCATAACCGCTGTTGTAGGTGCATCATTAGCTAAGTATTTGGTTCTTATGATATCAGTAAAATATGTTTTAGCATTTTTTGTACCTAATGTTCCGCCCAAAATCATAGCTATGTTTTCTCTTCCACAGCTTTATACAGCTTTAGTGGGAGGGGTTTTAGCAACAATAATATTGAGATTATTACCTAAGACTTTAATTAAAGATTAAGCTTCCAGTAGCTTTGGAAGCTTAAATTATTCTGTAGAAATAAGAAAAAACACAATGGTTTAGTTAAGAGCTAAGGAATTATTTAAATTGAGAAGGATTTTTGTTAAATATAATTAGTTAAACCACGGTAGATTTGTTATAATGTATTATGGGGGGGTATAACATGACTTTCAATGATAAAAATATAGATATTACAAAAAATATTAAGATTATTGAATGGTTAAAAAGTGAACTCTTAACAGCCATAGCTTCGTTGTATGAGCTTCTTGCAAAGGGTATACAAGACAGTCATGATGCAATGCTAGATGCAATATCCAATATAATACTAGTAGCATACCTACTTGGTAAAAGGCTTGGTCTTTCATATGAAAGCATAGATGCTAAGGTAGAAGAAAAAGCAAAGCTAGGACTTATTGAAGATCATAAAATAGAAAAGTGGTATGGAGATTTAAGTAGTCTACTAGAATACTCTAAGAGAAAAAGAGGATAGAGGTGAAAAACTTGAACTTAGGAAATAAGACAAATGGCATAACGGAAGCTGCAATAATTACAGCAATTATGACAATACTTGTAATTGTTGGGAACTTAATGTTTCCAGTAATAATTTTACTTTACCCAATACCTTTTATTATCCTAGGAGTAAGGCATAAAACCCAGTATAACATATACTCAATATTAATATCTAGCATATTAATCGGAGTACTTATGGATATTTTTACAGGTATTTTTATTTTTTTAGAATTTGGTTTGCTATCTATTATAATAACTTATATGATAAATAGAAAATATAAGCCTCAGCAAATATTGATTGGTAGTTCAATAGTTACTTTAGTCTCTACTTTATTATCTTTAAGTATTATTGAATACATAACGGGCGTAAGCTTTTTAAGCCAAATTAACACATTTTTAGCAGACAATTTGCAGTTTCAATTAAATATTTTAAAAGACATGGATATATCCAGCTATGAAATGTCTTTCATAAAAGATGCTTTAATGGCAACTGTAGAATATATTATAATTATTATACCTGCATCTTTGATTATAGTTTCTGTTTTTATAGTATATATAAATTATTGGATGGCTACAGCTATATTAAAAAGATTAGGATTTAAAACTGTGGATATACCAATGTTTTCAAATTTTAGACTCCCTAGCAATATAATAATGGGCTCCATAGTTATTCTTGCTGCCGCCTCTGTAATTAGATATATGAAGCTTTTTTATTATGAAACAATATTTATTAATACCTTTTTACTAATATCCTTCGTATTTTTTATTCAAGGATTGTCTGTAGTAGTTTTTTTAGTAAACAGGGGAAAAATGAACAGGATTGTCAAGATTATATTAATAATACTTATAATTATTAATGTTCCTTTGAGTCTGGTAGTTTCTATTATCGGATTATTAGATGTTGGAATTGACTTTAGAAGGCTTAAAAAAGCCGAATAGCTCCTTGGGGGAGGATTTGTCATGGCAAATAAACGATTATTTAAGATTTTAATACCAGATTCGAAGCTCTATTTGCTTATTATAGGAGTATTGATAGGGATAATAGCATTCTACGAACCTAGAATAGCATTAATAGGTGTTGTTCTTTTAGCCTATCTAGTATATTACCATTGGAAAAACAATCATCTGAAAAAAGTTGAATGGACAAAGTATATAGAAAGTCTAACTAGTGGAATAGATACTGCTACTAAATATGCTATAATCAACCTGCCAATTCCTTTAGTTATGGTTGAAACTGATGGCTCTATTAGCTGGTATAATTCTAAATTTCTTCAAATGACAGATTCAAAGGATTTATTAGAAGAAAATATAGGAAATATTATACCAGGCTTCAATATAGATAATATAATGAACAAAAAAGAGGAAACTCCTATAGAAATATCTTATAAGGAAAAATATTATAAGGTACTATACAATATTGTTGGAGTAAGTAAGGGCAGAGATAGTATAGATGAGTATATAATAATGCTATATTGGATAGACAATACAAACTTTACTACACTTAAAACTAAGTATAATGATGAAAAGGTAAATGTAGGCTTAATTCAAATAGATAATTATGATGATGTTAGAAACAATACAGATGAGACAAATAGACCCATAGTTTTTGCTGAAATAGATAAAATGCTAAATTCCTTAGCAGCTAGAATAAGCGGTTTTATAAGAAAATACGAAAATGATAAATATTTAATTATTTTTGAAAATAGACATTTAGAGAATTTAGAAATGAAAAAGTTTGAGATTTTAGATAATGTAAGAGAGATTGATTTAGGAAATAAGATTCCTGTAACTCTTAGTATAGGTGTGGGAGTAAACGGTAAAAGCTTAACACAACAGTATGAATATGCAAAGGCTGCAATGGATATAGCTTTAGGTAGAGGTGGAGACCAGGTTGTTGTAAAGAGAATTGATAAACTCAGCTTTTATGGAGGCAAGAGCAAGGCTGTTGAAAAGAGGACAAAAGTAAAGGCTAGAGTAATAGCCCATGCACTTAGACAGCTTATAGAGCAATCTGAAAAAGTATTTATAATGGGACATAAAAATGGAGATATGGATAGCTTTGGAGCATCTATAGGCATATATAGAGCTGTAAAAAATAGAAATAAGCAACCATATATAGTTCTTAGTGGAGTAAATCCTTCTATTAAGAATATTTTTGACAGACTAAAGGTTGAGCATCCAGAGTATTTGGAAGATATAATAACACCAGATCAAGCCAGAATTATGGCAGACAAATCAGCATTATGTGTAGTAGTTGATAATCATAGGCCTAGTTATACAGAAGCTCCATATTTATTAGAAACTATTGATAAGGTTGTACTCATTGACCACCACAGAAGAGGAGCAGAATTTATAGAAGACCCCGTTTTAACTTATCTCGAACCCTATGCTTCTTCTACTTGTGAACTAGTTGCAGAAATACTATCCTATATGAGCGATAAAATGGATATCAATAAATTTGAAGCTGAGGCATTGCTTGCAGGTATTAGTGTTGACACTAAAAACTTTACATTTCAAACAGGAGTTAGAACCTTTGAAGCAGCATCATTTTTAAGAAGGGCTGGTGCAGATACTACAGCTGTAAGACAGCTTTTTCAGGATGATATAACCACGTTTATATCTAAAGCCGAGGTAGTCAAGGAGGCCAAGATAATAGATGGTAAAATAGCTATTTCTAGCTTTAGGGAAGAAAGCAAAGACTCAGTTCTTATAGCTGCAGAGGCAGCTAATGATCTTCTTAATATTAAAGGCATAGTAGCTTCTTTTGTATTGGCTTTTAGTGAGGGGAAAGTCCATATTAGTGGAAGATCATTAGGAGATGTAAGTGTACAATTAATTCTTGAAAAGTTAGGTGGAGGTGGTCATCTAGCTGTGGCAGGTGCACAGATAGAAAATGTAAGTATAGATGAAGCAGAAGAAATGCTTAAAGAAGCAATTGAGGAATATTTTAAGGAAGGTGAAAAATAATGAAGGTTATATTACTTCAAGATGTAAAAGGATTGGGCAAAAAAGGCCAAGTTGTAAATGCAAAGGATGGATATGCAAGGAATTTTTTATTACCTAGAAATCTTGCAAAGGAAGCTACAGAAGGCAATATTAAAGTTTTAGAAGAACAAAAGACTGCACAAAAAATCAAAAAAGAAGAAGAGCTAACAAACGCAAAGGAATTAGCAGAGAAAATATCAAATCTTACAGTAGAGCTAAAAGGAAAAGCAGGGGAAAACGGGAAATTGTTTGGTTCAATAACTACAATGGATGTGTCAGAAGCACTTAAGGCACAACATAAAATAGATATAGATAGAAGAAAAATGGATATAGAAGGCGGTAACATAAAAAGCATTGGTACTACTATAGTAGACATTAAAGTTTATCCTAATGTTTCTGCAAAACTAAAGGTTAAAGTAATAGAGGAATAAGACTAGATATTACAAGATACTTGATGCAATTATTCATCTAGTATCTTGTATTTATTATTTAAAGATTATTTAACTATTGAAATGGAGAATCAACATCTTTTAAATGTAAAATTGGGGTGATTTAATGGAATTAAATTCACTAGGTAAAATACCTCCTCATAGTATAGAGGGAGAGCAGTCTGTTTTAGGCTCTATGATACTAGATAAGAATGCAATTGTAGTTGCAACAGAGATATTAAAATCTGGAGATTTTTATAAAGAGGCTCATAAGGAAATATATGAAGCAATTATAGACTTATACAACAGAGATGAGCCTGTAGACTTAATAACTTTATCTGATGAGCTTAAAAAAAGAGATACATTAGATGCAATAGGAGGAATACTATACCTTGCAGATTTGTCAGAAAGTATATCTACTACTGCAAATATTAAATTTTATTGTGAAATAGTAGAGGAGAAGTCAATACTTAGAAGGCTTATTAATGCTTCTAATGAAATAATAGCAAAGGGATACGAAGCAGACGAAGATATTAATATAATAATAGATGCAGCAGAGAAGAAAATATTCGATATAACTCAAAAAAGAAGTCGTGAAGGCTTAGATCCGATAAAAGAAGTACTTCTTGAAAGCTTTGCAAGAATTGAGCAGATGGCTCAAAATAAAAGCAGTATTACAGGACTTACAACAGGATTTATAGATTTAGATAACAAAACCTCTGGGCTACAGAAATCTGATTTAGTATTAGTGGCTGCAAGACCATCCATGGGTAAAACTGCATTTTCTGTTAACGTTGCTGTGAATGCAGCTTTAAAAGGAAATGCTTCAGTAGCTATATTTAGTCTTGAGATGTCAAAGGAGCAGCTGGTACAACGTATGCTAAGCTCTGAATCTCATGTAGAACTCCAAAAAATTATAAACGGTAGATTAAATGAAGATGATTGGCCAAAGCTTTTAAGAGCTATGGGACCCCTATCTCAGGCTAATATATTTATAGATGATACTCCGGGAATCACTTTAATGGAAATGAAGGCCAAATGTAGGAGACTTAAAGCTGAAAAAGGCCTAGGACTTATAATGATAGATTATTTACAGCTTATGTCAGGTGAAGGAAGAATTGAAAGCAGGCAACAGGAAATATCTGCCATATCAAGAGGGTTAAAGGGTTTAGCAAAGGAAATGGATTGTCCTGTAGTAGCCTTGTCACAGCTATCACGTGCACCTGAAATGAGGTCTGACCATAGACCTATACTTTCAGATTTACGTGAATCTGGAGCTATAGAGCAGGATGCTGACATTGTAATGTTCTTGTATAGAGATGAATATTATCATCCTGATTCAGAAAAGAAAAATATTGGAGAGATAATTATTGCAAAGCATCGTAATGGACCTACAGGTACTGTAGAATTAGTGTTTATGGGACAATACACTAAGTTTTTAAATATGGAGAAACCAATATAATAATAAGATAGCAGGCGAACGCACTCTATAATCAGGGGGAGAAAAATAGTGTGTGATATTAAAGGAAATAGAATAAAGATAAAATCCTTAGAAGTAAAAGATGTATATGAAATGCTAAATTGGGGAAAGCACCAGGAGCCTTTATTTAAAGACTATAACTTTCCAGAGCTAAGTGATGAAGAGATTGTTAAGTGGTACAATTATAGAACACAGCAAAGGAATACAAAATGCTTTTCCGTGATAGATGGACAGGACAGAATGATAGGATATATAAATATAAGAAACATTAGACGAATATGGAAAAGTGCAAGACTAGGCATAGTCTTTGATCCTGACATATTAAATAAAGGATATGGTACAGAGGCTATAAAATTGTTGTTAGATTATTTCTTTAATATTATGAAAATGAAAACTATGTATTTAGATGTAGCGAAATTTAATAAGAGAGCCATAAAATGCTATGAAAAATGTGGCTTTAAAACCATACGTGAATATAAGGCAAAGCATATAAATTTAAAAAATGAATTATATGATGATAAAATATATCTACTATACGAAGATTATTTTTCAATTAAAAACAATACAGTATATTGTGATTACTTTGAGATGAAAGCACAAAAATACACAAATTAACAAAGTTATTCACAAATAACAAGCGAACACCTGTGCATATGTCTGTGGATATGTGGATTAAAAATAGTTTTTTAGGACAAACTGTGGATAAAAACACAATTTCATAGAATTAGTTACCTGTAGATAAATATAAAATCCTTCCTATCAATCTAAGATTTATACCATGCTAAATCTTAGATTGATAATCATTATGAGTCTATGAAAAAAATATAAAAAAATCATTGACAAAAAAGGTCGTTTCTTGTATCATATGAAGAGTAGTCTTTAAACAAGACCCATTAGCTCAGTCGGTATAAGCAGAGAACCCAAACCATGCTTCTGGTTTGGAGTGAATCGCTTAGTTGATATTAATGAATTAAAACGAAGTGATGGCTAATACCGTAAATTAAATTCAACAAGACCCATTAGCTCAGTCGGTAGAGCACCTGACTTTTAATCAGGGTGTCCCGCGTTCGAGTCGCGGATGGGTCACCATTATAACCTAAATAAATTCAATTTACTAAGGGCGCATAGCTCAGCTGGGAAAAGCAGGCATCCAAAACGCGCATAGCGTTTTGCGAGGATCGCTTTGTTGGGACCAGCAAAGTAAATTTAAAAATATGGTTATTACCACAAACAAATCAAATAAGGGCGCATAGCTCAGCTGGGAGAGCACCTGCCTTACAAGCAGGGGGTCATAGGTTCGAGCCCTATTGCGCCCACCATTATACTGCAAAGCAGTAAATTAAAAATTGAAAATTGAGAATTAAAAAAACAAAAAGCCATAAGCTAAGAATAATGGCAATTGAAAATTGGAATGTATTTCCAAAGTAATTCTTAATTCTCCATTCTTAATTCTTAATTAATATATACGGCCTGGTAGTTCAGATGGTTAGAATGCCAGCCTGTCACGCTGGAGGTCGAGGGTTCGAGTCCCTTCCAGGTCGCCATTATGACCTAACCCAATGAGCGAAGCGAATTGTAGGTAGGTCAAACGCAACGAGCACCAAATTTGTACGACCGTATGGGAGTAAACAAATTTGTGTTGCGAGACTGCGCAGATATTATGCTGGTGTAGCTCAATCGGTATAAGCAGGGCACCAAAATCATGCTTTTGATTTTGTGTGCATCGCTTAGTTACAGCGAACGAGTTAATAAAACTAAACAGTTAAATCCGAGAAGTAAAGTTAATTATGCTGGTGTAGCTCAATCGGTAGAGCAACTGACTTGTAATCAGTAGGTTGAGGGTTCAAGTCCTTTCACCAGCTCCATAAAAAAGGCTGTTTTGATTGTAATAATCAGGACGGCTTTTTTATTGCGTAAATAAGCTCACTATCTCTTGAATTTTGAAATAGTGAGCTTTATTATTACTCTCTGTAGGCTTCCCACCTTAAATCAGGTCCATAGAATTTAAGAGGTGCAAATTTGCCAAATACTCTGGAAAAAGTTCTGTTATCATAGGTATTTGCGATTTCCATTAGGGAAAGATTAGTGGAGATAATAGTTTTATTTCGCCTTAATAGCCTCGAATTAATAATGTTGAATATTTCGGTGTTAGTGAATGTATTTGTAAGCTCAGTTCCTAGGTCGTCAATTATTAAAAGATCAGCATCGAATAACAAATTATAGTTATTGTCATCCATGCTTTGCTGGGAGTTTCTTCTAAATCTGTGTTCTTCGATTATCTCTAGTATTTTAAAGGCAGTTTGATAGATTACTATTTTACCCCT
The DNA here is from genome assembly GCF_900107485.1 of Proteiniborus ethanoligenes. NCBI lineage: Bacteria > Bacillati > Bacillota > Clostridia > Eubacteriales > Proteiniborus > Proteiniborus ethanoligenes. The sequence goes on along the minus strand of NZ_FNQE01000027.1, from coordinate 44,511 downwards.
ATCTAAGAGGGCCTTTGCTATGCAATTGCACATAAATGTTTTTCCTAATCCTGTTGTACCATAAAACAGCAAATTTTCTTCATTATCCTCATCAAAGTTTATACAAAAACCTTCGCAGTTATTTAAAATATTTAGCATATTTTCTCTTGGAGAAAGCTTTTCGTTTTCAAAAGGCTCAGGAGAAAATATATTTATATTAAATGTTTTAAAATTCTCTTTTTCTAAAGCATGTTGAACTCCGGACATTCTGTAGGCTCTGTTTATCATCTCTTGCTTTAGGCAGTTACATTTTGAGCCATTCTTTAAAAAACCAGTATCGCTACATTTATTACAAAGATAGTTTACATCTAGATATTCTAATGGGAAATTATTTTCAGTCATAAGTATAGCTTTTTCTCTTTTCAATTTTTCCATTTCTGCTTTTATTTTATTAAGATTTTCCTCGTATAACTGTGGATTTTGAAGCATGGCAGTAGCTATTAGAAGACCTGTTTTAGATATTTCGTCATCAATTTCTTTTAATCTAGGTATTTTTAAATATATTTCTTCTTTTCTTAACCTTTGCTCGTATAATGCTCTATCTCTCCTAAGCTCATATTCTCTTAATATTTCTTGTATGTATGGCTTTTCCATATATTATCATCCTCTTCGTTTTCTTGCTATTTCTTCTAATTCCTCAGGGGTATATTTTGAAGTTCTCTGTTCAATAGTATGGAATCTGGTTTTAAAATTATTTCCTCCTGCTTGAATATTCTTATCTTTTTTTTGTGCAGGGGCTTTAGGCTTATCTTTTTCAGCTATTTCTTCTACAGTGTTTATTCCTTTTTCGTGCCATGAAGATAATATTCCATCAATATAATTCACACTAGGATTGGCAGTTTTTTTAGTGTTTTCACATGCTTTTAAAACAACCTCCATAGTAAATTTCCATTCGTCAAACCATTTGTCTATAACTTTCATTTCTGCTTCACTTGGGGTTCTATTATTAAAGCCAAGGGACCTCATTATTCTATCATAGCTGTAAAACTTTTCATCCTGCATCTTCAAATGATTTTCTAAAGCTTCTGAGTTAACTATACCCATATCATACCAATTTCTTATAATACCTTCAATATAGTTGATTTTTCTTATGCCTCTCTTTTCAACTGCATGAAAAAAGGCTTTAACTATTACTTCAGGGCTCATGTTGTAATTATATAGCCATTCAAGAATTTTCCTTTTTTCATTAGGCACCAATGGTCGCCTTACGATGTAGTCAATAGATAAAAACATTTCCTGAATACTTGGAATTTTATTTGCCTCAACTAAATCTTCTGGAGAGCAAGTATATATTGTATTAGAGCTTTGTCCAGAGCCAGATGATGTTTTTGGCATAAAGTTATTTTTTATATATAATTGCTTTAAATTTAAAAATTCAACCTTATAATCGTATTCATCACCATCTTCTTTTTTATGCTTTAGGATGATGCCTTTTTGCTCCCAAAAATCCCATGCCTTTAATACATCTGATAAAGGAATATTTAAATGCCTAGATATGCTTTCATTGCTTAAGCATAGGTTTTCATCCTTATCCTTTGCAAATTTATATCCTAATAAATAAACTTTAACATATGTACCATTTGCCATCGGCATAAAATCGTTTATAAATATATTTTCTACAGGGGTATCACCTAAATCTAAATTGGTGATTTCCAGAAAAAATGACATATTCTTCACCTACCAAAATTACATTTTACTTATATAATATTATATCATACCTTCAGTCATATTTTTAATTGTCATAAATATATTATTAATGTGGACAACAAAAAATAGGGAGAAGGATAATGAAAAAACTATTTCAAAAACTGATACACAAAATAATAATATTATTATTAATACTAGCTACACCAATTGTAATATATGTATTCACAAGTGATGATGTCCAAATAACATGGAATATAAACAGTATAAAAGAAATGAATAAGTACACAATAATTACCAAATATATTTCAAAAAGTGAAGGATTGTATGTAAAAGAACAAATTGAATACATAAATAAAACTAATAAAAACATCCAAAAAGTATTTTTATACATTAACAATATAAATATAAGAAAAGAAGCAATTGAAGAGATAGTATCTTTAGAAGGTAAGGAATTTCAAATAAAAAGAGTTAGGGCAAAAGGAAAGAACCTAGACTATAGGATAATTGGCAAAGATAAAAACATTTTAATGGTTAATTTAGACAATGAATTGGAAAAAGAGGATAAAATAATCATAGAAATCGATTATGATGTTAATATTTCGAAACTAGACCTAATTACAAATGAGGGAGAAATAAAATACTCTTTAGACAACTGGTATCCTATTATAGCATATTATAATAAGGGATGGCACCTAGAAAACACATATGATAACAAAGATAAGAACTATTTCTATGTAGAGATAGAGGTCCCAGAAGGATTTAAAGTAAATGCTTCTGGAAGATTAATAGAAAAGATAAAAAAGAAAGACGGAAATTGCTTTATATTTCAAAATAAAGGAACAATTAATTTTTGGATTGATATAATATCGACAAAAAAATAAGGAAAAACATGTATATATCCGTATAAATTATTAGAATAATGAATAAAATAGCAGAAAGACAGGCTATTTTTTGGGGTTGTCAAAACTAATAATTATGATATAATTTACACGTGCGGTTTAATTACAATCTTGTTACAAAGGGGTTACAAATTTGTTTCAGGATAGAAAGGAGCTGTATGATGAAAAGCTCAGGCGAGAATGAAAATCATAGTAATTTTACTAAAAAAATAACAAACATAAAAAGGTTTGTTACATCAAAGGCTTCAAAACTTAAAACTGTAAATATGAGATTTACTAAAGATAAACTTAGAGAATTAAAGAAAATAAAACTTAACAAAAGCATATTCAATGCTAGAACGGGTATTATAGCCATAGTAGCAGTATTGTTTATGACATTTTCATTAGTTCAGTATAAGAAAGGCATAGACCATGAAATTGCTACAAGAGCATTTAACGTTAAGCTGGGAACTACAGAAATTGGATTAGTAAGAGATATGCAAGAAGCAATAAAAATATATGACTCTATACATAAATCTCTTGAAAAAGAACAAGGGCTTGAAGTAGTCATAAATGAAAAGCTGTCCTTTGAAGATGTACATGCAGAGGATGAAGAGCTAACAGATAAGTCCATTATTGAAAAAGAGATTAAGTCAAATTTAACGTTTAATGTTGTTGCATATGCAATTAATATTAATGGTAAGGATTTTGCTTATTTAGGTACTGAAAAACAAGCTAAGGAAATCATTGAAAAAATAGAAGAGCCATTTAAACAAATTGCTGAGCAAGATGGAACAAAGATCGAAGAAATCAAAATTGTAGAAAATGTTGAGATAATAAGAAGAGAAGTGTCCCCTTCAAAGATTGATGATGCTGATAAGGTTCTGGGAGTACTTCAAAAAGGAACTGATGAGGAAAGAACTCACGTAGTTGAGAAAGGTGAAAACTACTGGACTATAGCTCAAAAATATAAAATTAGTGTAGATGATTTAGAGAAAGCAAATCCAGGTAAAAACCCAAAGCTAATACATCCGGGTGATGAAATTAGTCTAGTAGTACCAAAGCCATACTTGACAGTAGCTACATATGAAAAACAGACATACGTTGAAGAGATAAAATTTGAAACAGAATATGAATATAGCGACAAAATGTATAAAGATCAAAAATCTGTAAAGAAAAAAGGCGTTACTGGTAAAAGTGAAGTAGTGGCTAAGGTAGAAAAACATAATGGAATAGTGGTAGCTAAGGAGATACTAAAGGAAACCATATTATCTCAGCCTATAGCACAAGTTATAGTTCAAGGAACAAAAGAGCCACCACCAAAAAAAGGAACAGGAAGCTTTATGATGCCAACTAGAGGAACCCTAACATCAAGATTTGGGAAAAGATGGGGTAAGATGCACACAGGTATAGACCTTGCTGCAAGAGTAGGTACCTCAATAGTAGCTGCTGATGGCGGAACAGTAGTATTTGCAGGCAGCAATGGTTCTTATGGACTGATGGTTGATATAGACCACGGTGGCGGATTTGTGACTAGATATGCCCACTGTAGCAAGCTGTTAGTAAAGAAAGGCGACAAGGTTTATAAGGGACAGACTATAGCTGCTGTTGGAAATACAGGTAGAAGCACAGGACCTCATCTACATTTCGAGGTTATAAAAAATGGAGCAGCACAAAATCCATATAATTATATTGGAAAAGAATATTAGAAAGAATATATAGCCCACAAAAGAAGCGTTCACTTAGGGATTGAAGAAAAACTTAAATGAGCAGCTTCAAGCGGAGGCAAAAAGGCCAGCCATATCCAAGCATATGTACTTGAAATGGCTGGTCTTTGTCTTTCGTCATTTTACTGTAATTCATTTTCAGACATTTTTTCTGCTTGTTCAATAATTAATTTAACTGCATCTGCCTGTTTATCAGGTGGATACTTATATTTACGTAGAAGCCGCTTAACGGTAATGCGCATCTGAGCACGTACACTTTCACGTACATCCCAGTCAACTTTCATGCTATTTCGTATATTAATTGTTAGTTCTTTTGCAATTTGCTTCAGCACATCATTTTCATAGAATTCTCTGGCGGATTCATTTTCAGATATAGCATCATAAAATGCTAACTCATCATCAGATAAACCTAGTTCTTCACCTCTTTTATGAAGACTATTCAAATCTTTTGCCATTTCGATAAGCGTCTTTATAACTTCAGCAGTTTCGATTGACCGTTTAGCATACTTATTAACTGATGCTTCTAGCATTTCTGAGAATTTTTTAGCTTGAACAACGTTTTTTCTAGAAATCGCCTTAATTCTACCATCAAGCAATCTTCGTAATAGTTCTAATGCTAAGTTTTTTTGCGGAAGCCCTCTAACTTCCTCTAAAAATTCATCAGAAAGTATGGATATATCTGGTCTATTTAAGCCTACCGCTGCAAGAATATCTACTATCTCTTCTGAAATAACAGATTTTGAAACTAGTTGTTCTATTTCATATTCAACTTGATCTTTTGTTTTCTTAGGTTTACCCTTGGGTAACAATTTTATTATTCCGGCTTTGACCGCTTTAAAAAAACTTATCTCAAGGTTAATTTCTTGTGCTTTTTCTGATGTGGCGCACAGAGCATATGCTTTTCCTATCTCAACTACAAAGTTTAGAAAGTCTTTTTTTTCTTCTTCTTTTTTTCCAAGAATGAAGTCTACACATCTAACTATACAATCTATTCTTTGAGATGCTGTACCATCTAAGTAACAGCTATAATCGAATCCGTGTAACAAACCTTTTATTTGCTCATATTTTTCCATCATTAAATCTACTGCAACCTGAGGATCAATACCAGTTGTTTTTCTATCAGAAGGGGTATATTGTGCAAGGGCACTTCGAAGATTATCAGCTATACCGATGTAATCTACAACTAGTCCACCAGGTTTATCTTTAAACACACGATTGACTCGCGCTATAGCTTGCATTAGGTTATGCCCACTCATAGGTTTATCAATATACATAGTATGCAAACACGGAACATCGAAACCTGTTAGCCACATATCACAAACAATCACAACCTTTAACTCATCATGCGGGTCTTTCATCCTTTTTGCAAGAATTTTTTTCTGAGCAGAAGTAGTTGAGTGCATCTGGAATTCTGGTGGATCTGACGCAGCAGATGTCATAATAACTTTAATTGTTCCTTTATCCACTTCAGAATTATGCCATTCTGGACGATATTTAATAATTTTTGAGTATAGTTTAACAGCTATGTTTCTAGACATTGTTACAAACATAGCTTTGCCACTGAGTGCACTCTGTCTCAGATCATAATGGTGTAAAAAATCCTTTGCAATAACATCAAGACGAGTATCGGTTCCTACAAGAGCTTCAAGTCTAGCCCACTTTTTTTGTTGATTGATTACATATGTTTCTTCTTGTTCTTTTACAATTTCCGCATATTCAATATCTATTTTAGGCTTGAACTCCTGAGGAATATCAAGCTTAGCAATTCGGCTTTCATAATATATAGGAACGGTTGTTCTATCCTTGACTGCCTGCGTTAAATCATAGATATCAATATAATCTCCAAATAATGCAGGTGTATTTTTGTCACTCAATTCTACTGGAGTACCAGTAAAACCTATAAAAGAGGCATTTGGTAAAGCATCGCGCATATATTTAGCAAATCCAAAAGATACCTTGCCATCCTTCTCTTTAGCTTCTAGTCCATATTGGCTACGATGTGCTTCATCTGCAATTACTATTACGTTACGACGATTTGTTAGTGCTTCATTACTTTGATCACTTTCATCAGGCAGAAATTTCTGGATAGTAGTAAATATAACTCCACCAGATTCAACACTTAATAAATCTCTTAATTGTTTTCGGTTTTCTGCTTGCTTTGGAATTTGACGTAGGTAGTGAGCACTTTTGGCAAATGTTCCGTAAAGCTGATCATCTAGATCGTTTCTATCTGTAATAATAACTATCGTAGGATTGTTTAGCTCAAGAACTAATTGTCGGGCATACATTAGCATGGAAAAGCTTTTTCCACTTCCTTGTGTATGCCAAATAACACCTACTTTTCTATCTCCATTTTCTGCAGCAGCAATATGTGTTTTATATAATGCTTTTTTTACTGCAAAATACTGGTGATAACCAGCAAGTATCTTAAAAGATTTATCCTCTTCATGAACAAAAAACGTGTAATTAGATATTATGTCCAAAATACGTTTTTTGTCCATCATTCCTTGTAGCATTACTTTCAATTGAGGTGAAGATTCTGGTGCTTCACCGTTTCCATCAACAGTTCGCCAAAACATAAAACGATCAAAATCTGAAGAAATTGTTCCTACCTTTGCGTTTATTCCATCGCTTGTAACTAAGAAAGCATTGTAATTGAAAATAGTAGGAATATCTTTTTTATATGTTTGTAATTGATTGAAGCCTTCAACAATACCAATATCTTCATTGGACGCATTCTTCAATTCAATGATTGCAAGCGGTATACCGTTTATAAAGACAACAACATCGGGACGACGTTCTTTACCATTCTCGATAATTGTATACTGGTTTACAGCTAAAAATTCATTATTATCAATGTCTGTTAAATCGAAAATATAGGCTTTTTCAGTTTTTACATTTCCGTCTTTTTTTCGTATTTCTACGTCGATCCCGTCAGTTATCATTTTAAAAAAAGCGACATTGTTCTGTGTGATAGACATACTTTGATGGCGCGTTATTTTTTTTACCAAATCATCAATTACCTTATCAGGGTACTGTCGGTTAACTCTCTTGAGGGCACTGTGCAGACGATCATACAAGACAACATCTCCAAAACTCTCCCGTTCAGCAAAACTGCCGCCAGGTGAGATATCTGGGCCATAAATTGTTTGGTAGCCTAAATCTTGAAACCACTCCATTACTGCTTGCTCAAGATGGTATTCAATAAAATTTGACATATCACTCACCTACCTTTATGTGATGTTTGCTTTTTATGTATGAAGTCTGATGTTCAAGCTCTGGATACACAAAAGCTTCATTAATACCTATAATATCTAGTTCTTTAAGTATCGATTGTTTGTGCTCTTGCGGAATAACCAATGAGCGTGGAATGCCGTCGCCAAAGTCTTTAATAAGCTGATCCTTTAAATTAAACGTATTCTTAAGGAAATAATCTGGTTTGTCAATGTCTATACCCAGTAGTAAGAAAGCTCCATTTTGCCTTTTAATTCGTTCGTTATTTTTGGGGGCAACAACAGGAATATACTTTGTTCTAAATATGTTCTCGAGTTTTTCATTCTTTTCTTTATAATCTAAAGCATTATTTATTAAACCTTTTTGAACAAAATAGTCGACAAAAGCTTCAATGCTTTTCCCATCATATTCAGCAAGTGCAGCAAAATACTGTACTTGCTTTTCTGTTGGACGCTGTAATGATTCTATGAGAATAAGTATTTCGCCATCTTTATCTTCACAAATTTTGTCAGAGCAGGCAAAGTATAAAGCTATAAGAGGATTTGTTGTAACATCAATTAACCTTGTTGGAAGCCCATAATGCTGCATTTTCACGAGCTGCTCAAAATCAGTCATGTGATTACCAAACTCATATGGTTCTTGCAAAATCAAGTCATTAATTAAAGCTGTTTCTTTACTAATCATGTTATTACGAAAAATACTAGCATTCATTGGAAAGTCAATATTTGCTTGCCCTCTAAATAGCAAAGTGCCTGTTGTGTTGTTTTCAATAATTGTGCTATTATATCTTGAAATCTTGTCGAATAAGTGTCCAACACTAAAAACTGTAGCTTCCTCTTCGAAGGCTTCTTGTACATATTCTTCATAATCAGTCATTATGCCTCACCTACTTCCACTGGTAATTCTCCGCTTATAAGCTTTGGTAAAAGAGTATCTCTTATTTCAGCCAAAACAGCATTTTCTTCTTTTAGTTTTGCAATTTTCTGCTCTATAGGTTTTGCTATTTCTTCAAATCGCAACTGAAGATCCATTGGGGGTACGACCATATTAAACATTTTAAATGCTTCAAACGGTAAATTCTGACGTGTCGTCCCTATAGCATGGTGCTTGATATTTTCTAAAAATTCGGGTTGTTTCATATAGTACTTGAAAAAAGTAGGGGTTATGGTTTCTTTCATTTCGAATACAACATATATTGGACTTACTAACCCAGCATCAAACTCAGTAAGTATAGCAATAGAGCCGATATTTGCTCTGGCAGGGTTGTATGCTACCTGATTCCTCCTAACAACTTTGTAGTTTTTAGTACTTTTACTATAAACTCGCTTTGTAAACACATCTACCGAAGCTTTAAATTCTCCCTCTTTTACAACAGATAGAACAGGATAATTATTATTATCTAAGTTTTTCTTTTTAATCTCAATTATATTATCGAACACATTGGAACATTTCCAACCTTTTGGAACTCCATTCGTTAATTCATCTGTAACATCAGGATGTTTAAAATTAGTAAACCAGTTAAAATATAATTTACTAATAACTTCTTGCAATGTTATAATTCTATCTTCGTTAGATTCTATTTTACAATCCAACGGGTACAGAATATCCACTATTTTATCTTGAATTATTTTGGCTGGTTGTGGAATAAGCAGGTTAGTTATGTTGGATACGCTTATGTTAGCTTGGTTTGCACTTCCGCTTGCACTATTAGCTAACATTAAATTTATTTCCTTCCTGTTTAAAACATAGAATAAAAATTGTTTATTTGTTTTATCTTCGTCTAAAACAACTAATTTTCCTACTCTCTGATTTAAGTAACATTTTTGATTTTTCAGTCTCATTCTACCAACTTTACCTACAGCTGAGTTAGGCTGTGATGCTCTAGATCCAGTCATTGATATAAGAATATCGTTATGTTGGACAATATATGGATTTAAGTCATCTGATGTTATATCCACATACTCACAATCAGTTAAATCAATTTTAGAGCCAACTATATTCTTAATCTTTATAACTGGGAAGCGGCCATTTTTAGTGAATTCAGAGGATTTAAATGCATAACCGTTTTGAATTGTAGCAACTTTTCCGAGAATATCGTAATTATACATATAATCCCTCCTTTAGATTTTCCAACCTATATATTCTAGTTGTTTGCGAATTACTTCATCAAGTTCAGTTGATTCTTTTATGATCTTTGATAATTGTTTTGTTAATCTATCCATTGCTTCCTCGAACGGTTCATTATCTTCACTAATAGGTGCAACACCAATATAGCTAGCAGGAGTCAGATTATAATCTTTAGCCCTGACTTCTTCAAGAGTGGCAACTTTCCAAAAACCTTGCTTATCTTCATAGGTTATTTCTGTACCATCTGCCTTTGTGGCTTTCTTTTCATGATTTCGGAAAGCATGATATATAGATGTAATATCATCAATGGTTTTATCGGTTAGTTTAAGTTGTGTACGGCTATCTTCTAGTGGTTCAGTTTCCATATTGCGTGCATCAATAAAGAGTATCTCACCATGTCTGTCGCGATGTCCATTTTTCAGTTTATTCCTTGTAATAAACCAAAGGCATACAGGAATAGAAGTGGTTGAGAACAAACCACCAGGCAAGGTTACAATACAATCTATTTTGTCATCTTCTATTAAATTTTTACGAATTGTATATTCACTAATAGTAGACGATGATAGGGAACCGTTAGCAAGAACAAATCCAGCTGTACCGCTTGGAGCCAAGTGATATAGCATATGTAGAATCCAAGCGTAGTTAGCGTTACCTGCAGGAGGGATTCCGTATTTCCCCCAACGTGGATCATCAATTAAACGCTCGCCTCCCCAATCGCTTATGTTGAATGGGGGATTGGCCATGATGTAGTCCGCCTTAAGATTTTTGTGTTGATCATTGTGGAATGAGTCGGCATTCTGCTGACCTAAATTCGCATCTATACCACGAATGGCAAGATTCATTTTACAAAGTCTCCATGTATTATAATTGGACTCCTGTCCATAAATTGCAAGTTGACCGTCGATTCGTCCTTGCCTGTCTTTTACAAACTTTTCACTTTGAACAAACATTCCTCCAGAACCGCAGCAAGGGTCATATACTCTTCCATCGTGCGGCTCAATCATATTTACGATTAGTTCAACAACACTTCTAGGAGTATAGAATTCGCCTCCTAGTTTACCTTCAGCCCTAGCAAATTTACCTAGAAAATACTCATAAACTGTTCCGAGAGTATCTTTGTTTGGGTCATTCCCAATTTCAATATTTGCAAGTAAATCAACAAGCTCACCTAAGGCAGTTTTGTCTAGAGAAGCACGAGCAAAATCTTTAGGAAGAACTCCTCTTAAAGATGGATTTTCTTTTTCGATTGTATACATTGCATTATCAATTACTTGACCAATTTCTGGTGTTTTAGCTCTTGCAACAATATTATCCCAACGAGCTTCTTGGGGCACCCAGAAAACATTCTTAGCAGTATATTCATCTTTGTCTTCAGGATCTGCATACTCATCTTGTGAAATTTCTGCATATGCTTTGACAAAGCTGTCAGAAATATATTTTAAAAATATAAGTCCTAAACAAACGTGTTTATATTCAGCAGAATCCATATTATTTCTAAGTTTATCAGCCATTATCCATAAATCTTCTTTTCTTAACTCAGCCATTATAAAACTCCTCCATTACTAATGATGTTAAATGCTAAACATGGTTTTCATGAATTACATACCAAACTGATAGCAATTATATGTCGACACCTTCTTGCTCTTTTAACCTTATATATCTTTCATATGAAATAACAACAGCCTGCGGTTTATTCTGCTTGTTAACAATTACTATCTTGTCTTTTTCATTAACCTCTCTGAATATTCGAGATGCCTGTCCTTTTAAAAATTCAGTAATAGAATGATACTCTGGTATTGGATTTCCTTTTTCATTTACCACATGGACACCTCCTTAAGACAGCCATTTTGAATAATTATATCATAAAATCATTATAATTGTAAATACCTTTGACTAGATAAAAGTAATGACTTTTGATATTATATATTTCTTAAATTTCATTTTAAATAGGTGACTCTGAATCAAACTTTTAGACAAAAAAGTCGGAAAGTCTAATTGAAAAACCCAAAACTACAGCATTCAGCCTCCTTAAACTTAATACCACTTTCGCTCAAATTTGAGCAAAAGCATAAGCATTTCAGCCGTCTTTATCGGAAAAAAGACAGGCTGTTTTTTATTTTAGAGGTTCGAATCAATAGAATTCTTCGCTTATGGATGAGGAAGAAAATTATTTTTAGAAAATCCTCAACTAATGTATTCTACCAAGGCTATAAGGTGAGAGGAAAAATAATCCCCCAATGAAAGCATAGTTTTTCTCTCACTGCTCCTTGACAACTGAATACCCCGAAATGCAAGAGATACTTCAAGCAGAATATGCCATGACGATAATTCCGAGCGTATTCCTTGAAAGATAACGAGGTTTTGTCAAACAAGGCAAATCTTCTGGAACCGTAGCGTTTCGGGTTATTTATATCAGGCAAGGAGGTGAAGTAACTGAAAACAAAATATGATGACTTGCCACAGATGCTTAAAGATAATCCTCAGTTTTGCTGTTGGAAATATGAAGAGCGAAGTGGCAGAAAAACCAAAGTTCCCTATAACCCAGTAACAAGAAAAAGGGCAAAAGCAGATCAGCGGAGTACATTTAAAGATTTTAGTTCTGCGGTTGCTGCTTTAAGTGATTATGATGGTATCGGATTTTTGGTGGGTAATGACATTTGTGTTATCGACTTAGATGATTGCTTTGATAGCAGCGGTAAGCTTAAGCCTGTTGCCCAAAATGTTGTAGAGGCTTTTATTGGTTGCTATATGGAACACAGTCCATCTGGAAAAGGGCTGCATATTTTATTTAAGGCCACAGGCTTTAACTTTGACAAAGCAAAATACTATATCAACAACAGAAAGCTGGGAGTTGAGGTCTATGTATCAGGGGCAACAAACCGATTTGTTACCGTAACAGGCAATGTGTATGCAGATGGTGATATACCGGAGAAATCGAATGAGCTTCAGATGATACTAGACAAGTATATGCTACGTCCTACCCCTGTGAAGCAAATTCTGGATACAGAAAGCCAATCCTATCTGTCTGACAAGTCTGTTATTGAGAAGGCATTAAAATCGGCAAACGGAGAAAGGTTCAAAGCATTATGGCAGGGAGATACATCAGGCTATGCTTCTGCCAGTGAAGCTGATTTGGCACTTTGCGGTATGCTGGCATTTTGGTGTGGCAGGGATATTGGACAGATGGACAGACTTTTCCGAAAAAGCGGCCTAATGCGGGATAAATGGAATAGACCGCAGTCCGGCAGTACTTATGGAATGATAACCATAGAAAAAGCTATCGCAAATGCTACTGAAATATACAAACCAGGTGGTAAGCGTTCATCAGCTGCAGAAGATTTTGGAGAATGTTCCCTTGCTGACTTTAAGCCTGAGAGTAACGGTCGCTACCCTTGGACGGATATTGGGGCAAGCAGGCTGTTTGCTGATTATTATAAATCTTTTGCCCGATATGTTCCTGAAAGGAAGATGTGGTTTTGCTATGAGAATGGTATTTGGATTCCTGATGTCGGTAATCTAAAAGTAATGGAAATGTGTAAATCATTGGCTAATCAACTGCTAACCTATGCTTTGACTATTCAAGATGAACATCAAAGAAAGGCATACATTGACTATTGCCGAAAGTGGCAGTCAAGAAGATACCGAGAAACGGTACTTAAAGATGCACAGAGCGTATATCCCATATCAATGGCTGAATTTGACCAAGACCCGCTTATGCTCAACTGTGCCAATGGAACCTTGTTTTTAATATCCATGGATTTTCGTCCCCACAACAGCGAGGACAGACTTACTAAGATATCTGGTGTTAAATATGACCCGGAAGCAAAAAGCGAGCGATGGGATAGATTTATTCATGAGATTATGAGCGGAGATGAGGAAAAGGCAAAATTCCTCCAAAAGGCCTTTGGCTACAGTATCAGCGGAGACACTCGGTATGAATGCCTGTTTGTTCTCTATGGTGCTACAACTCGAAATGGTAAAGGTACGCTATGTGAGAGCGTTCTTAAGGTATTAGGCAGTTATGGCTGTACCGCAAGGCCAGAGACTATCAGTCTGAAAAAGAACAATAACAGTTCAAGTCCAAGTGAAGATATTGCCCGGCTTGCAGGAGTACGCTTTGTGAATATCTCCGAACCTAGCAGAGGACTTGTCCTAAATGCTGCACAGGTAAAAAGCATGACGGGTGGTGACACCATCAACGCAAGATTTCTACATGAGAATTCTTTTGATTTTTCGCCAAAGTTTAAGCTGTATATCAACACTAATTATCTGCCCGTTATTACGGATATGACGTTGTTTTCCAGTGGCAGAGTGGTAATTATCCCTTTTGAACGACACTTCGATGAAAACGAGCAGGATAAAAACTTAAAACGCGAATTCGCCAAACCGAAGAATCAGAGTGCTATCCTCAACTGGCTAATTGAAGGCTATCAGCTGTTAAAAAAGGAAGGCTTTACTTTACCTGATTCTGTTAAGATAGCAACGGAGGCTTATAAGCGTGACAGCGACAAAATAGCATTATTTTTCGAGGATGCCTTGGAGGAAAATCCTAACAGTGAGGTGCGGACATCCGAAGTATATGCCCGGTATCAGCGTTGGTGCAGTGCCAATGGATGTTATTCGGAGAATGCAAGAAACTTCAAACAGGCATTAACAGCTATCGCCCGTGTAGAACGGAAACGACCACGTTCTGGTGGTGGAATGACCACAATGCTTATCGGATATAGGCTGACAGAAGAAGAATTTCTTCTTATTTAAACACAGTGTAGCAGCTTGTAGCAAGAAAAACAGGTTATATAAAAAATCGCTCTCGTATAGAGAGTTTAGTTTTTACCTGCTACATCTTGCTACAAAGCTTAAAACCACTGAAACCACTGGATACAAGTCCATGTGTTAATACCTACCCCCTAGGGGAGTTCAAATCTCCACACCTTTTCATCTGGACAACGGGCGTGGGGCAACGCGTAAAAAAACGCGGTTTCAAACGGGGTATATACCCCACATTTAATAAAATTTAGGAGGTAAACGATTATGGCAACATCAACAACTTATAATAGAGCGTTTTGGAATGTTATGAAAGGAAAAGAAGAAAACAATCAAAATCTAAGCGAGGGCTTTGATAATGTAGGAGCCTATGTCGCACCAGATGAGTTCAGAGAAGGCTTTAACACTGCTTTGGCAAAGGAGAATGTATTCCGTAGATTTGCTACTGTTATCAATCTATCTTCTGCAGAAGGTAAAATTCAAGCGGTATCCTCAACGGGGACAGCAGATTGGGTTGAAGACGGAGATCCAATTCCCGAAAATGCCGATACATTTACACAGTTTCTGGTGAAATCATACAAGCTGGCATCTCTTGTCAAGCTAAACCGCTCATTCGTCACCGATATGAACTTTAATCTTGAAAAATATCTGATGGGTGATTTTGCGAAGCGTTTTGGCAAGGCTGAGGAAAATGCATTGCTTAATGGAAATGGCACAACACAGCCAACAGGTATCCTTACAGCAGATGCAGATGTAACTACAGCAGATAGTGCTACCATCTCTTTTGACGAGATTATCTCTCTGTATTTTTCATTAAAAGATGAATACCGAAATAACGCTGTGTTTATCATGCACGATAATACATCCATGCTTCTTAGAACCCTTAAAGATACAAATGGCAGTTATCTATGGAATACTTCAGATAACACCATCTTCGGAAAGCCTGTAGTTACCTCTCCATATATGCCTACAGTATCAGCAGGAGCAAAAAGCATTGTATTAGGAGATTTATCATATTACTGGCTGATTGAGCGTCAGCCAATAACAATAAAGAAATTAAGTGAGTTATATGCATTGCAGGGGCAAATTGGATTTTCTGCTTACGAAAGATTGGATGGCAAGCTAATTCAACCAGATGCTCTGAAAATATTACAAATAAAAGCTTAAATAATGGATTAGGCACTGAGTCATCAATTCGGCTCAGTGCCAGTTCCATCAAAACATCGGACAGGAGGTCACGATATGGAAAATCAAAGTAACAGCCGCACAACCAAATCCGATATCGGAGGTACGGTCTATGTGGTGGAATCACGAGTAAGTGATTCAGCAAAGGAAAGTGCATATTCCAAGCTGAAACGACTGATTACAGTCAACGCAAAAAACCTTTCAAAGTTATCAGATAGTTCATATAAACCCACGGAAATCAACTCGACTTCTTCAAGGTAGTACGGTAATATACATAGTGCTAAACCGCTTGAAGACTGTCGGAAATGGAGGATAAAAATGAATAGACAGTCAACATTTAGCACTATACGTAAATCAACATTGGCATTTGAAGAAGCAAAAATTACTGCTCTGTACTGCAGGCTCTCACGTGATGATGAGCTTGCAGGAGACAGCAACAGCATAGTGAACCAGAAGGCAATTCTAAAAAAATATGCTGAGGACAACGGTTTTCGCAACATCGAATTTTATGTGGATGATGGGGTCAGCGGTACAACTTTTGATAGACCAGACTTTAACCGCATGATTGCTGATGTAGAGTCCGGTAGAATCGGAACGATTATCATCAAGGATATGTCACGATTCGGCAGGGATTACCTTAAAGTAGGATATTATACCGAGATTATGTTTCCTGAAGCAGATGTACGATTCATTGCTATTAACAACGGTATTGATAGTGCAAACCAAGCAGACAGTGACTTTACACCGTTTCTTAACATTATTAATGAATGGTACGCTAAGGATACTAGCAAGAAAATCCGTGCTGTGTTCAAATCCAAGGGACAGTCCGGTAAGCCACTCTGCACCAATCCGCCTTACGGTTATATTAAAGACCCTGAAGATAAGTTGCACTGGATTATAGATGAGAAAGCCGCCGAAGTGGTCAGAGATATTTTCCGACTGTGCATGGCTGGCTTTGGACCCACGCAGATAGCAAAGCAACTTGAAAAGCGATGCATTGATACACCTACGGTGCATCTTCGCAAAATGGGTATTAACACTCCAGCAAGACCACCTGAAAACCCATATGCTTGGTCGGCTCGTACCGTATCAGATATTCTGGCTAAAATGGAATATTTAGGTCACACGGTAAATTTCAAGACTTCTAAAAAGTCATATAAGAGCAAAGTCAAGATATTGAACAATCCGGAAGATTGGCTGGTTTTCAAAAATACCCATGAAGCAATTATTGATGAGGGCACTTGGGAAACAGTGCAGAAAATCAGAGATGGCAAGCGAAGACCATCACGATTAGGTGAAATGGGAATGCTTTCTGGCATGATGTTTTGTGCCGACTGTGGAGCAAAGCTGTATCAGGTTAGAGGCAAGGGATGGACACACGATAAGGAATACTTCGTTTGTGCGACTTACCGCAAGAAAAAGGGTATGTGTAGTTCACATCAGATACGTAATGTTGTAGTGGAACAGCTTTTGCTAGAAGATTTAAGACGTGTAACCTCCTTTGCCAAAGACCATGAACAGGAATTCATCCGTATAGTTATGAATAATTCAGAAAAGGAACTTGCCAAAGAACTCCGCCAAAGTCAAAAGGAGTATGAACAAGCACAGACTCGCATTGCTGACATAGACAAAATCATTCGAAAGCTATATGAAGACAATGTGATGGGCAAAATTCCCGAAGAGCGTTTTTACAAGATGTCGGCTGAATATGAAGCCGAGCAGAAGGCACTGGAAGAAAGGATATCCAAATTAAAGCATACCATTGATACAGCAAATGAACAGTCCCTCAATACCGACCGCTTTTTGGCACTGGTTAAAAAGTACACAGAAATTACAGAATTGGATGCAGAAATTATCCGAGAGTTTATTGACAAAATTATAGTATTCAAGGCTGAAAAGATAGATGGCCGCAGAACCCAGCGGATTCAAATTTTCTATAACTGCATTGGTGCTATCGACTTACCAAAATAAACGAAAAAACGGCATAGCCGAATATCAACGACTATGCCGAATTTTTTAGGAATTATAAATCCCTATCTGACCGCTCCTAAATGTGGGCTTTTTTTATTTTAATCACTTAAGTTCAATAGTAAAAACACTAAAAGAAGCACAACAATTATCTCACTAAAGGAGCTCTCAGATGCTACCTTCTCTTTCTTCGGCGGAAAGGGACGTATGGGAGATGAGGGAGGCCTTGAAGGTCTAGTGTTTGGTTTTTCTTTGTCAAGATCTTTAAAGAGTTTTCTTAAATCTATTATCCCTGCTCCTTGGTTTTCATATTTATCCTTAAGGTCTGAACATGAGTTTATAAACATTGATTTTACTTGGCTTGGTGTTAAATCTTTATTTTTACTATATAACAAAGCACAAGAACCAGATACCAGCGGTGTAGCCATAGAAGTACCACTTGAAGTAACATAACCGTCACCAGAAGTATTTGATAAGGACATAATGTTTACCCCTGGTGCTACTACATCTGGTTTTCTTATTCCTTCCTTAGTAGGTCCACGGCTTGAAAAACTAGCTATAGTATCATCACTTATATCTGGAGTCCTTTTATCATCTACAGCCCCTACTGTAATCACATTAGGGCTATTACCTGGAGATAGGATGGTTTTAGCTGTAGGTCCACTATTTCCTGCAGCAACTATTACAGTAAGTCCTGCTTTAACAGCAGCTTCAACAGCTCTTACTAAAGGGTCAGAGTGTACTGAATTATTTGCAGGACTTCCTAAAGAAAGATTTATTATTTTTGTATTGTATTGCTCCTTTGACTTTACAACCCACTCTATAGCAGATACTATGTCAGAGGTATTGCCGCTCCCAGCTTCATCTAACGCTTTAACAGCCAATATGTTAGCATTAGGTGCAACTCCTGTATACTTTCCATTAGATGAAAATCCATTAGAAGCTATTATACCAGCAACATGAGTACCGTGACCATTATCGTCATAAGGCTTTGTTTTATCATTTACAAAATCCTTAAATCCAACTATTCTATTTTTGGGCTTAGTCAAGTCGTTGTGTGGAGCAACTCCTGTATCTATTACAGCCACAGTAATGTTGTCTCCTGTTAGCCCCTTTTCTCGGGGAAAGCTGGCTCCTACAGAGGCATTAGCAATATCTAATAGTGCAAATACTTTAGAATCATAGCTTATATATTCAACACTTGGATCCTTCGATAACATATTTATTTCGTTTAAGTTCATATTTAAAGCAATTGCATCAACTAATGGAAGATTTCTTTTTATTTTGCCATCCATAATATTGGCTAAACTATTAAGCTTGTGAGTATCATTTTCTTTAACTCTAACAATTACAGGAAGCTCTTCATTTGACTGGGTTTGTAGCTTTGCACTTAAAACAGGACATATTTTTGTGATATTCATTCTCCTCATTTTTTTCACCTTCCTATGTTGTAGTGTATGCACTATCATATGAAAATGTTAATGAAATTTGCAAATAAAACCTTATTTGAGAATATAAAAAAGTATGTTATAATAAACAGTAATCTCATATTAATTTTTAGAGAAGCAACATAGTCTCTAAGAGTGAAGAAGCAAACCACTTTGAAAAACTTCAAGGTGGTTAATTTTTTGCTCTTCGGCAAAGGAGGACGTAAGTTGAGAAGAGGTTTGTTTAAGAGGTTATTTAGTGACGGGGAGTTTTATAAGATATTACTTGCTATAGCAATACCTATAGTTATTCAAAACCTCATTGCTTCATCACTTAATATGGTTGACACAGTGATGATAGGCAGGGTTGGAGAATTTGAGATAGCAGCAGTAGGAATAGCAAATCAAGTTTTCTTTTTATTTATCATATTGATTATGGGATTTTATAGTGGAGCAGGTATATTTATTTCTCAATTTTGGGGAAATAATGATGAAAAAAATATTCGCAGAATTTTAGGCTTATCACTAATAATTGGTGTAATAATTTCAGTTATTTTTACAACAGGCGCCTTATTTTTACCTGAACCAATTGTTAGGATATTTAATAAAGATAATGATGTAATAAGATTAGGAAGTGATTATCTTAAGGTAGTAAGCATTAGCTATATATTTACTGCTATTACCTTTGCTTTTAGTATGGCATTAAGATCTATAGGTAAAACTATGCTACCGATGATAGTTAGTATAATAGCGTTGTTAACAAACACGATTTTGAACTATGCATTTATATTTGGAAATCTTGGAGCTCCCGAATTAGGAGTTAAAGGGGCTGCGTTGGCTACTCTTATTGCAAGAATTATAGAAGCCATTGTATTAATCTGCTATGTGTACATGAGTAAAGGTGTACTTGCTTCTAGTATAAAAGAAATGTTTAATTTCAATAAGGAATTTGTTGAGAAATCTTTTAAAACTATAATACCTGTAGTTCTAAATGAAATATGCTGGGGGCTTGGCTCTGTAGTCTATGCCATAGCTTATGGGAAAATAGGAACACAGGCAATAGCATCAATTCAAATAACTACAACAATACAAAACCTGTATATGGTTTTAGTATTTGGTATAGCTAACGCATCGGCAGTGATGGTTGGAAATCAAATAGGGGCAGGGGAAGAAGAGAAAGGAAAAGAATATGCATACCGCCTGTTTGGGCTAGGAGCATTAGTAGCCATAGGAATATCTATTCTCATATGGGTTACGGCTAAAGATGTATTAAACATATTTAAGGTTTCAGAGACAGTACTTTATGATAGCTTGATGATACTTTATATAACATCGTTAATCATGATAGTTAGAGTTATAAATATAATACTAATAGTGGGAGTACTAAGAGGAGGAGGAGATGCAAAATATTCCTTAAAGCTAGAGGCATTCACTATGTGGGGCATAGGAGTACCATTATCATTTATTGGTGCTATCTGGTTTAACTTACCTATATATGGAGTCGTTGCACTTCTAACAGTAGAAGAGGTAGTTAAATGCTTTTTTGCTGTAAAAAGATTGATTTCGAATAAATGGGTAAATAGAGTAATACACGATATTCAATAAAAAATCTCAGCGTATAAATTATATGCTGAGATTTTTTATTGAATATCGAGTAGATAGATTTAATATCTATTATAAGAGAAATATTTCTTTTACAATAAAAAACTAACAGGAGGACCAAAATGTTTAAGAATAGATATAAGTTTAAACCAATAGTTAGTATTATAAGTTTAATCTTAATACTACACTTTATGTTAAATAATAATTGTATTATTACAGCATTTTACGAAAAAGAAGATTTATCAAAAACATATAATATTGTATATAGTGGTTCACGAAACGAAAAAAATATAGCATTAACTTTTGATGATGGACCTCATCCTATTTATACAGAAGAAATATTAGATATCTTAAAAGAGTATAATGTTAAAGCAACTTTTTTTATATTAGGAAAGCATGGAGAAGAGTATCCAGATATTTTACATAGACAAAATATAGAGGGACACGAGCTTGGAATACATAGCTATAATCATATAAACTTAAAGAATCAAGAAGAAAATGTTATAAGGGAAGAATTTAGTAGAACTCAAGATATAATTAGAAAGGTAACAGGAAAAAAATCGAAATTATTTAGACCTCCTTATGGTATATATAATCAAGTTATATATGATATAGTATCTGAAAATGGGGGCAATATGGTTTTATGGACATATTATCAAGATACTAAGGATTGGGGCAATCCTGGAGTAGAAAAAATAATAGAAATAGTATTATCCCAAGCTAGGAACGGAGATATTATTTTATTTCACGATCATAACGAAGCAAAAGAAAATCAAGTGATTGGTGCTTTAAAAATTATTATACCAGAGCTATTAAATAGAGGATATAAGTTTGTGACAATATCAGAGTTATTAAAATAATAGGTTTAAGAGATCTAAATTTGTATAAAGAGAAGATGTAGTTTGATTTTCAAGAACTTTACAATGAAGTTTACATAATGTTGTGCTATAATAATGATGTTCCCTCATAGAAATGTCTTTTCATACATATAAACTAAAAGGGGGAATAATTATGAAAAAGAGATATGCTCTTGTTGTTATGCTAATATTAATAACTACAATAGCCATAGGATTAGTTTATTATAAAGAAACATTGCAGGTATCTTTTTATCCTCTTGCAAAGCATATTGAAAAAATGAGGATATTCAAATATGTACAAGGTTATAAAACTTTTGAAACAGAGAATTTTATCATAAGATATAAAGATGAAGATGAGGAATATGCTAAGCTAACTGGCAAAATAGGAGAAAAATACTATGAGAATATATGCAATATATACGGATATTATCCACCTACAAAAAACAGTATAATAATATATAATGATGAAAAATCCTTATTAAAAAATTTAAGGTTTAATAAGGGTAACACTCCTATTGGGGTTTATTATAGCGGGGTTATCCATATTTTATCTCCTGAGATATGGATAAACAGCTCTGATAATCTAGAGCAAATATATGAGGTTAATGGACCTGTTGTACATGAATTTACACATCTATTAGTTGATGAAATTACAAGAGGAAACTATCCAATGTGGTTGACTGAAGGCTTAGCTTTATATACTGAATATATAACAACAGGCTTTGAATGGGAAAGCTACAATATCACAAAGGAAGACATTAACATTGAGGATTTGGATAATAATTTTCATGCTATAGAGCAAACCTCTGCATACAGAAAGTCCTTTGAGATTGTAAAGGGCATGTCAGACACATGGGGATTTGAAAAGCTAAGAGATGTTCTACAGATATTAGGAGAAGGTACAAGCATAAATAAAACTGCTAAAGCAGTGCTTAAAATTAATTTGTATGATTTAAATAAATTATAAAAACATGAAACAAAAATACAAAGTCAACCGTCTAATAATAGGTTGACTTTGTAAAAAAATTATAGGGTAAGGGGGAGACAGGATTAAACATAGCACTCTACACTATAATACAATATATATTGATATTCTACACTGAACAACAAAATGTGTATACAGGTCTAAAGTCTAGTATTAATACAATGTTTTTTATAACGAATAGGAAAGCTTTATTTTAACATTTTTATTTAAGGAACTTGACCTTAATGTATACAAGCAGGAAAAACCTTTAGAGTATAGAATAATATATTATCTAGACAAAATATTTGATTAACAGCATTAAAGATTATAAAATTCATATAGAGGTGTTGATAAAATGGATAAGAAAATATTAGTTGTGGACGATGAAAAGCCTATAGCAGATATTTTAAGCTTCAATCTTAAGAGAGAAGGGTATGATGTTATAATAGCTTATGATGGACAAGATGCAGTTAACAAGGCTTTAAATGAAAATCCAGACTTAATACTTTTAGATGTAATGTTGCCTAAAAAAGATGGATTTCAAGTGCTTAAGGAAGTGCGTCAAAAACTTCAAATTCCTGTGCTAATGCTTACCGCTAAGGAAGAGGAGGTAGACAAAATACTAGGTCTAGAGCTTGGGGCAGATGATTACATAACTAAGCCATTTAGTATGAGAGAGTTAGTTGCTAGAGTAAAGGCTAATCTACGAAGAACAGAACTGACTAATCAGCTAACAGGAAATGAGATAATAGATTTAGGAGATCTGGTTATTGATATAAACAAATATGAGGTTAGAAAAGATGATAAAATTATTGATCTTACTCAAAGAGAATATGAGCTATTGAAGTTTTTAGCTACTAAATCAGAGCAGGTATTTACTAGAGAGCAGCTACTAGAGGAAGTATGGGGCTACGAATACTATGGAGATATTAGAACAGTAGATGTTACTGTTAGAAGGCTAAGAGAAAAAGTAGAGGATGATTCTGGAGATTACAAATACATCCTAACTAAGCGAGGAGTTGGATACTACTTTAGGAGGGACTAATATTATGTTTAAAAGCATAAGGTGGAAGTTTATAACTGTATATTTCCTCCTGGTTTTTATTGCAATGGTTATAGTTATGGCTTTTATTATAAAAAAGTTTGAGGATAATCATTTAAATCAAACCACTAGAATGATGGAATCACGAGTAAGAAACTTAGTTAATATGTCAAATAATATATCTAAAAACGATGATTGGAATATAGTAAAAGAAGAAATTCAAACAGATGTAAAAAGGCTTCCTGTATATGCAACCGAGGTTATCTATGTTATAGATAATTCAAGCATAGCGCTTATTATAGCCAGTAATTCAAGTAATAACAAAATATTAGGACAAAGTGCTTTTAGTATAGGGCAGATTCAAGCAGAGCTTATTATTGATGCAAAAAAGTACGGGGAGAAGCAGGAAGGCTATAGCTCTATAGACAATGGATCAAATAAAGCAAAGCACTTAGCATATCCTATTTTAACTGAAGAAGGTAAGGTTAAGGGAATCATATATATAACATCGGATATGACAGATATGTATGATACATTAGAAGAATCTAAAATAATATTAATCAAGGCAACCTTGCTTGCCCTTGGGATTACGGTACTGATAGGCTTCTTAATAGCTAGAAGCATTACAGTACCTATTAATGATGTGACGAAAAAGGCTGAAAGAATGGCGAAGGGAGATTTTGACCAAGTAGTTGAAGTAAAATCTGATGATGAAATTGGACAACTAGCAAGCATGTTTAACCATCTAACATTAAAACTAAAAAGCACCTTGGCCGAGGTAAATAAAGAAAAAAGCAAGCTTGACACCATAATCACACATATGGCCGATGGTGTTATAGCTGTATCTTTAGATGGCCAAATCATACACGCAAATCCTGTTGCATTAGATATGCTAAAACTCAAGCATGAAGACCTAAGCACAGTCAAATACGATGAATTGTTTGATGAAAAAAATAATAGAATAACCCTTAGTAGTATTATGAGTGAAAATAAATGGAGAGGAAATGAAATAATACAACTAGATTCAAATGTTTATAATGCAGAGTATGCTCCCCTTATAGATGAAAAGGAAAATATAGGTGGTATGATAATAGTATTCCAAGACATAACTGAGCAGCAAAAGCTTGAAAACATGAGAAAGGAATTTGTAGCCAATGTATCACATGAGCTTAAGACTCCTATAACGACCATAAAAAGCTACACAGAAACTTTAATGGATGGGGCTATTGGGGACAAAGATATTGCAATGAACTTTCTATCAATAGTAGATGATGAATGTGACAGAATGGCAAGAATAGTAAGAAGCTTATTACAGCTATCTGACCTTGACTATAAACAAACAAAATGGAATAAAAAATCTCTAGATATAAATGAGCTACTAGAAAAAATATATTTAAAAATTAAAATGGCTGCGGAAGAAAAGAAACAAGAGATAAAATTGCAGCTAGAGGAAAACATTGGGCATATAACCGCTGATAAAGATGGTATTGAACAGGTTATACTAAATATTATTACAAATGCTATTAAGTACACTCCAGAAAATGGCGTTATTGAAATTACTGCAAAGCCAGAAGGAGAAAAAGTTATTATTACAGTTAAGGATGATGGAATAGGTATTCCAAAAGAAGATATGAGCAGAATATTTGAAAGATTTTATAGAGTTGATAAGGCTAGATCTAGAGAAATGGGCGGGACAGGTCTGGGACTTTCAATTGCAAAACAAATAGTAGAAGCACATAGTGGTGAAATACAAATTCAAAGCCAGTATAAAAGCGGGACTACAGTTGACATAATATTTCCTTTAGAGTAAATAAATTGTGTAATTTAAATTTAATTACCCTGTAATATATCTGTAACAAACATAGTATATAATGAAAATGTAGTATTATGTAGTATAGGGGAGGCATAAATATGTCTAGAAAGTTCCTTACAATGGTATTAGTATTGGCAGCTGTTAGCATCACCAGCGTTGTTGGATTTGCTGGAGGTGGTAGCACGACTCTCAAACAGGCTACCAATGTAGAAGCTCAAAAAAGTGAAAAAGAAATTGACTTAATTGTAAATAGCGAAAATGGAATTCAAACAGAAGAGGATATTGTTTTAATTACTATTAAAGGCAAAGAAGGTTCAAATGTTACTTTGGAAGTTTATTTAAACTCAAATGTTTCTACAAGAGAAGATTTGCAAATAGCTGAAACCATTAAAGATGAAGATTACACATTGCTATTGACAGAAGATATTCAAATAAAAGACCTAGGAACATATTCTAAAGAAATAAAACTTAAAAAAGGTCTTTATAAAATTGTTGCTATAAAAAGTAATGGTATTATTTCTCATATAGACACTAAGTATATTCTTTGTATGGGAACGGATGACGTAGATAAGATATTATCTAATGCTAAAAAGGCACCGCTTATACCTATTACCGATGTTATAAAAACAATGATTAATAGCAAATAATTATATCATCTAGTGGAGATGATAAAATGAAGAATATAGAGAGAATAAAATCTTTTCTATTGGCTTTTCTAGTTTTGACTACAATTTATCTTGCTCAGCAGCTGTGGATTGAATTTCCATCGGAATTATTATCTTCCTTTGCATTTGGACAAGAATCAACTAGTGGGAAAGAATACACTTTGCCAGATTTCATACTACCTGAGAAATACATAGTTAATTTTGGTGGTAAGAATCGGGCAGTATTGTATTTTGATGAGGATTATGAGCTTTGGGATAAAAGTAAAGAGATACTTAAAGTAGTGTTTCAGTCAAAAAACTTAATTATTGAAGAAATAGGCAATGAAGAGCTTGAAAGCATAAGCAAAAGAAGGTCTATTTACTTTTATTTTCCTGATGAGCTATATACATTTATCTTTAGTAAAATGTTTGGTGGAGATATTACATCTTCTATGAATGATTCTGTAAAAAAGATTAATAGCATCTACATAAATTTAGATTCTGCAAGAGATAGTTTTATTGTTCTTGGGGATGATTCTAAATACTATAAGATTAGCGGTCCTAAACTTGATGTAGAGAGCCTGAGAGATGTAATTGATAAAATCAGTAAAAGCAACTATACTAGAGCCTATACAATTACTGAACTATTGGCTGCTGATAATAGTACATATCTTCCACTAGAGATGAATTTTAATCTATCACAGGTATATGTCAGGCAGGAGATCGATGTTAATAGTGAGGTTGAAGAAGATAGTATAGCGAGATTATTTTTTGACAGAGACTTGGCATATATAAGAAGAATTGAAGAAAACAATGGCTCAGTAATATACATAGATAGCCAAAGAACACTAAAGATACATGAAAATGGAACCCTTGAATATTTTAAAGCCATAGAAGCAGATGTAGAAGAGGGAAATCTACACTCTAGTCTTAGCAATTCTATAGATTTTATAAACACTCATTTAGGATGGCCTAAGGATACATATCTCTTTAAGATAGACGAGATTCAATTTGATAATACTAAAGGTTACAAATTTATATTTAAATATAAGATGGATGGATTAACTGTAATTTCAGACTACAGTGGAGAGATAAACTCCATAGAAATTGAAGTGCTGAACAATCAGGTTAGGTCCTATAAAAGGCGTATTTGGGAGCAAATAGGGAAGGTAAAGCCTAAAAGTGGATATAAAAGCATGTTATCAGCTTATGATATAATTGATAAAAACTATAGCTTTATTAAAACTAGGTATATTGAAGATAATGAAATAGCCATAGAAGAGGCAATAGATATTGATTTAGACGAAGCTGTTAAATCATCCATTAAGGATGCCTATTTAGTATATTATGATAACCTAGCTGAAGAAAATCAAGTTTTAAAGCCAACATGGATAATAGATGTGGCAGGTTATAGCTATATATTTGATGCTTATGATGGTTATGTAGAAAACGGGGGGAATCCAAGGCAATAAATTCATTGGATGGTGAAGTAAATATGGACTGGTCAAAGGCGAAAAATATTCTTATAATTGCCTTTATCATCACAAATGTTTTTTTGGTCTATGTGCTGATAAATAGCAGAAGTATAGATGCCCCTATGGTAGGAGAAGGCTTTATTGAGGATGTGAAAGTTTTTTTACTAGAAAAAGACATAAAATTAGCTGTAGAAATTCCTAGAAATATACCTTCTTTACCACTATTCAGTATGAAATATGAAACCTACGACCCCCAAAATATAGCCAACAAATTCTTAGGCGAAAATTACACTACTGAGACTATAAAGGGAAATGTATATTATATAGATAATGAAAAAAAAGTTGCAGTAAGAAATGGCAACGAAATTATATATGAAGATGAAGGTACAAGGCACAGGTTTAATAGCTTAACAACTCAAATGGCTAAGGATTTAGCTGAGGAGTTTATCAAGGATATGGGATTCGATTTAGGAGATTATAGATTAAGTATAGCAACATATAAAGAAGGGGCTTACTATATCGAATATACTAAAATCATTGATGACTATTATTTTGAAAAGAGCTATATGAGGTTTAATATTGGTTTGACTGGTATAAATAAATTTGAAAGATATTGGATAGAGTCTGCAGAGCCTTATGATTCAACAAAGATAACCATCATGTCTGCGCCTAGAGCTTTACTTAAGCTCCTAACCATGGAAGAAATATTTGGAAAGACAATAGAAGATATATCAATATGTTATTATTTAGACCCTCAAAAGTATATAGGGGCCAGCGACCCTAGAAATACGAAAGGTGGAAAGGCTGCCCCAGTTTGGCGAATTGTATTCAATGATGGAACAAAAATATTTTTAGAGGATAATTAAATAAAATAGAGGATTTTGCAAAGATAAATAGAAGAAATATAGTGTTTCTTCTATATTTTTTTGTTTATTAGCCAAAAATTGAAAGAGAGGTGACACATACTGACTTAGGTCAGTAGGTACATAATATGGATAAATTAATAATTGAGGGTGGATATAAACTAAACGGAATAGTTAATATAAGTGGATTTAAAAATGCAGCTTTACCTATTATACCAGCAGCACTATTGGCTGGAGATAGGTGTGTTATTGAAAATCTTCCAAGGATAAAGGATATATATAATATTTCAGAGATAATGTCTTCTATTGGTGCAAGGATAGAATTTGATGAAAGTGGAACTATGGTAATAGACACTAGTAATATGAAGAAATTTGTAGCACCATATGATTTATCTAGAAAAATAAGAGCATCATATTATTTATTAGGTGCAGGTCTTAGTCGTTTTGGAGAAGTAGAAGTAGCTTATCCAGGTGGATGTGACATTGGAACTAGACCTATTGACCAGCATATAAAAGGCTTCGAAGCTCTTGGAGCAACAGTAGAGATAGAGCATGGAGTAATTAAATGTAAAGCAGAAAAATTAATAGGTGCAAAAATATATCTTGATGTGGTAAGCGTAGGAGCTACAATAAATATAATGCTAGCGGCAGTAGGTGCAGAAGGCACAACTACAATAGAAAACGCAGCCAAAGAGCCTCATATAGTGGATGTAGCCAACTTTTTAAATACAATGGGGGCAGATATAAGAGGAGCAGGCACAGATGTAATCAAAATTAGAGGAGTAGACAAGCTTCACGGATGCACATATAGCGTCATACCTGATCAAATAGAGGCAGGCACATATATGGTAGCGGCAGCAGCTACTGGAGGAGATGTAACAGTAAACAACGTAATACCAAAGCATCTTGAATCAATAATAGCAAAGCTTAGAGAAACCTCCGTTGAGGTAATAGAATATGATGAGTCAGTTAGAATAATTTCAGATGGAAAAATTAGAGGAGTAGATGTAAAGACTCTACCGTATCCAGGCTTTCCAACAGATCTTCAGCAGCCTATGGCAGCTATGTTATCCGTAGCAGAAGGCATAAGCATAATAACCGAAAACGTATATGAAGCTAGATTTAAATATATAGATGAGCTAAAGAGAATGGGTGCAAATATTAAAGTAGACGGAAGAGTAGCTATTATTGAAGGCGTAGATTGTTTAAGTGGAGCAAAAGTAAAGGCTACCGATTTAAGAGCAGGTGCTGCCTTAATAGTTGCAGGTCTTATTGGAAATGGGAAAACAGAAGTAGATGATGCATTTCATATAGATAGAGGATATGAAAATATAGAACAAAAGCTTTTAAGTCTTGGAGCCAAAATATATAGGATTAGGGAATAGGTCATAACCTTAAATTTTTACATACTATTTATTTATGTTATAATATTTCTGTAGCTAAATAATAGATTAAGATAAATAGAAAGCAATAGTTGGAGGAAAATATATGTCAATAAAATTTTGCTCACTAGCCAGTGGTAGCAGTGGGAACTGTCAATATATAGAGACGGATAAAGTAAAGCTTTTAGTAGATGCAGGGCTAAGCGGAAAAAGAATTCAAGAGTCTCTCATATCCATAGGAGTAGAGCCTAGTACAATCAATGGGATATTAGTTACCCATGAGCATAAAGACCATATTCATGGAGTAGGTATTTTATCAAGAAGATTTAATATACCTATATATGCTAACGAGAACACTTGGCTAAGTATGAAATCTGAAATAGGCGAAGTAAAAGAAGAAAATATAATGGTATTTGATACAAATAAAATTTTTGAAATAAAGGATTTAAACATTCATCCATTTAATATATCTCATGATTCAGTTGAACCAGTTGGATATAGTTTTTATCATAATAATATTAAAATCAGTATAGTTACAGATACAGGTTATGTAAGCCAAGAAGTAAAAGAAAACATTAAAAACTCTCATTTATTAATGATAGAATCAAATCATGATGTCCAAATGCTTAAGGTTGGCAGTTATCCTTGGTTT
This sequence comes from Proteiniborus ethanoligenes, assembly GCF_900107485.1. Classification (NCBI taxonomy): domain Bacteria; kingdom Bacillati; phylum Bacillota; class Clostridia; order Eubacteriales; genus Proteiniborus; species Proteiniborus ethanoligenes. Next base: position 14,221 of record NZ_FNQE01000027.1, on the reverse strand, counting down.
CTTAAAAAGAGAATATTAGGAGAGCATGGACATCTTTCAAATGATGATGCAGGCAGATTATTAACAGAAGTAATATCTGGGAACAATGAATGTATATTGCTAGGACACTTAAGCAAGGAAAATAACTTTCCAGAATTAGCATATGAAACTGTAGCAGGAATATTAACAGAAAGTGGAATTAGTATAACTAGTGACATAAGCCTAGACTTAACTTATAGAGACAAACCAACTAAGGTATATAATTTTTAATTATAAAAAGGCTTGACAGAAATAATTGCAAGCCTTTTTTGTTCTAATAATGTTGTAAAAATATTTTCTTTGTAAATACTATATATGAAATACTTATATAAATAATAGTTTGGGGTGGTTAGATGTATGTAGTTTGTAATGATCATCTAGACATAGCTATAGAAGAATTTGTAGAAGCCTATGAACAGTCACCTGATATTTATGAGCTTGATAAAGTGAATTTTACTGACTGGACAAGTCCGCACACATGTGAGTTTTGCGATAGACAGCCTAGATATCTGGTTGTATAAGTAAGCTACTTCTATAAGCTAGTAGGTTTATATTTAATGGGGTAAAGAAAATAATAAACTAAGACATTTTAGGAGGCAAAGTATGAGATTACTTTTAGTTAATGACGATGGTATAGATGCTATAGGTATTCAAGCCTTAGCTAAAGAGTTTGAAAAAGATTATGAACTAATAATAGTGGCACCAGAAGGGCAAAGAAGTGCTTCTAGTCACTCAATCACACTGACAAAGCCTATACTAGTAAAAAGAGTAGAAGTTCCAGGGATTAAATCTAAGTCCTATAGCATATCAGGCTCACCAGCAGACTGCGTAAGGGTAGCATTAGATAAGCTAGTAGATGGACATGTGGACATGATACTTTCAGGTATAAACCTAGGGTTAAATATAGGAGCAGACATATTGTATTCAGGTACTGTATCAGCTGCTATCGAAGGAAATCTCTATAATATACCTTCTATGGCGCTATCCTGTCAGCTAGGAGAAGAACCAGATTGCTTCACAACTGCAGCCAAATATGCAAAGCAAATATTTGAAAAGGTGAAAGAGGATTTAGTAAAGAACAACATAGTTCTTAACGTAAATTTTCCTTGTATTAAAGAAGAAGACATAAAAGGAATCAAAGTATGTAAAATCGGTGGCGTAGTGTATGATTACTACTTTGTTGAAAATAAAAATGGAGAAGATGAAATAACACTTAAGCTAGATGGAAGATACAATGAAAATGTTGAAGAAGGAACAGATAGATATTATTTAAGAAAAGGCTATATAACTATGACACCACTGCATTATGATTTAACAAATTATAAGTTAATGAAAAAAGTCGATACTTGGCTGTAGCTACAATACATTGGAGGCAACGATGAAAATACGCATTGTTTCAGTTGGAAGAATAAAAGAAAAATTTATGCAAGAAGGAATAAAAGAATATTCAAAAAGGTTATCAAGATACTGTAGTCTTGAGATTATAGAAGTAGAAGATGAAAAAGCCCCAGAAAACCTAAGCAACAAAGAAATGGATCAAGTCAAAGAAAAAGAAGGAGAAAAAATCCTCTCAAAAATCCCAGCAAACTCATACATAATCTCTCTAGAGATAAAAGGCAAAAGCCTAACCTCAGAAGAGCTTTCAGAAAAAATAGAATCTCTAATGATAGAAGGAATAAACGACATAACCTTCATTATTGGAGGTTCTTTAGGTCTATCAAAAGAAGTCCTACAAAAAAGCAATCTCAAACTATCCTTTTCCAAAATGACCTTCCCTCATCAATTAATAAGAGTAATACTATTAGAGCAAATATATAGAGGATTTAGGATAATGAAGGGTGAACCTTATCATAAGTGACCTCATAATTTATTAGTTTGCATAATATCAATAAGACAGTTGTAAATATTTAGCTTTATTATATAATTAGGGTGATAAATGGGTATTGGAGGGAAAGATATGGACACTGAAAAAAATCCTATGAAGTTCAAAAAACTGGAAGAAGTTTTGGGAGGAGGGTATAATTCTTTAAAAAGACTAGAAGAGATTTTTTCATTAAATATGGGGACAGAAGTAAGTGAAATATGTGGATTAAATCTAGAGTGTTCGAAACTACTTATAGTCATACTTGAGTCTGTAGTAAGGCGTCAAATAGGTACTTTGAAGTGGGAGGTAGCTAATAGTTTTTTTTATAAAACTAATGTAATTGAAGAAAACAAGTCAGATATTGATCTAGTGTTTTTTTCGATTGATAGAAGTTCACTATCATATGGCGATATATTTATTTATTGTTATAATTCCATTATGCACGATAACTGTATATTATTCTATTCTATGGTGTATACATTGATGTCTAAAATATCTATATATGAACGTTTATTTTTTTCTGACTATTATATTGCAAGCAATATCCTTGAAAAGCTATATAAAGCAATCCCAGAAGGTAACAATGTAAATAATATTAAGCAACAACTAACAGTTGAAAATGAATTCCCCATGCTATTCAATGATTACTGTAATCAAAAATGCATTCCTAGTGGTGGTATGGTAACAACTCAAAATGATTTTTCGTATATAATGAAATCAAAATATGAGATTAATGGTCAGTTATACTTAGCTCAATTAGATTACGATTTTAATATGGCACTTAAAGCAAAGAATTTGAGACCAGTTATTATTGAAATAGACAATTATATTAATACAAGAAAGGGGAAAGAAGATAGTAAAGTTTGGGAATACCTTGCGAGATCAATACTATTAGATTTCGTGGGGAATATGAATTTTAATTGGAACATAGATTTGTCCAAAGATTTGTTAATGTGTTTTTGTGGGTTATCTCAGGATTTGATTTATAGGGATGAAGTTTCTGTAATCGAATACAATAAGCAAATTAATAACCTTGTGCATATAATATTAGGTATAATTGGTAACATTCTATCATCTGAATTATTTTATTCATCGAAATCATATTTATTGCCAGAATTATCAACATTTCTTATAAATCTTTATCATATGTTTCCATTTGATAAGATATTAGATTTTATTAAGGAGAAAATTATACCACATTTAGGAAATTATCAACACCATGTTCAAAATTACGTACATATCTTAAGTGAAAAACGATATGGTACTGAAAATGAAATGATGATTTCAACAGATGTTGAGCACTTTAAACAATCTATTATAAAGGATGTATATATTAAAGTAAAAGATGAAGTGGAAAGATATATTATAATATCTCTTTATGTAGGTATGGCAGAAGACTCCTTAATAAAAGTAGGCTTGTCTTTTTATAATAATAAGGATGAAAAGATTGTAATAGGACAAAATCCAAATGATTATATGGAAATAGAAGTGAGCTCTATAGGCGATGTAGATGGTGTGTATGGGTTTGAAGTAACCATTTTAAACATTAAAAATGTATCAAAGGTTGAAGCTAAGATATTAAGCGATACATGTCAGAAAAATAGTGATAATAATTTATCTTATGATGGATATGAAAATGCAATTGGAAACAACAAAAATCCAGATAAACAAGACCATGGTGCATGCTATATAGCAACAAAGGTATATGGCTCATACGACGCTCCAGAGGTTTTAACTTTAAGGTGTTTTAGGGACGAAGTGTTAAGTAACCATGGTGTTGGAAGAATGTTTATTAAACTTTACTATTTATTGAGTCCTCAAATCTCCAAAAGATTAAACAAGGATAGTAAAATAAGCACTCTTATAAGAATGATTTTAAATAAACTTATTAATATAATTGAAAAATACTTAAAATAGTATTTGCAAATTGATATTAGCAATTATTTTAGATGTTATAGATTTCAAGTAAATGCTCCTTGTCGTTATTCTCTGATGAGAACCCCTATACAGAAGACACAAAATATATAAAGATTACAACTGATATTGATTTAACCTTAAATAAATAGAAGGAGAATCAAACTATGAAAAAAACATTTATTATTTCAAACATCACTAAGAATGATGTTGAGAGTAATTTATTAAGAATTAAGAAAGACTATAAAAGATTTTTACCAGGAGCAGATAATATTGAACCTAAAAGTTATGAAATAAAAATAAAAGTAGGTTCATAAATATATGATGCAAAATACAGGGTTGGTAATAGAAAGAGTGGACGATTATGGATAGGTCCAGATGTTTAATTAGGTATTAAATTTGGTAATTACTTAATAATAACAATAATAGAAGAATTTAAATTATATGAAATAGGAAAGAAGGGCAATCTATTATTTGAATTGAACAACCTTAATTATGAAAACTTGCGATAAATAATAGACTATTGGGAAGGTTTATCTATAAAGTAGAGTATTAATACTCTACTTTTTTTACTGCTACTATTAGATATTATGGGACTCCAAGATACTATCCTACCAAACTCAATATCCCACAATTCAATCCTAACAGTTCAAAATACCAACTAGTAATGCTATAATGAATTTAGATACTACTAAAGGGGTTGGTGTTAGGCATGATACATGAATTGACTGATATTGAAGTAGAAATTCTACAAAATTGACTTGGGGACGTTTCAATTGTCTTGTTTTTACTGTCAAGATGCTTTTAAATAGAAATTAGAATGGCTCAAATTGAATGAAGCTAAACGGATATATATTATATTAGATTAAGGGGGCAAGCATTGTATCTAGCATAACAAGACCGCAGTTAAAGCGATTCAGTGAACTGTACCATAAATAACTGAGGTCTTTTGTAGGGTAATTATGTTCGTATAGTTGGGGTATTATAAGTATTATAAGTATTATAATTTATATTATAGGATATTAATTGAAATCGTGGTTTAATAAATTATTGATAATGATATAATAGTTAGTAAGAATAATATTGTAATATTGAGTATAACTTGGGAGATGAATAATATGGATATCATTAAAAAGTGCAAGAGTATTTTAATGGAAAATGAAAATATAGCTTTTGCCTATATCTTTGGTTCATATGCTCAAGGGAAGGTAAGAGTAGATAGTGATATAGATATTGCAATATATTCAGAAAAAAGGATAGATATAGAAACATATCTTGAAATTAAGATGAATTTATCAGAAACTTGCAAAAGGGAAATTGATTTAATTATATTAAATGATGCAACTCCTTTATTAAAATATGAAATTTATAAAAATAATATAGTATTGTTTACTCGTGATAGAGCTATAGAAACCAGTTATAAAGTAAAAACCTTATTTGAATATAATGATATAAAAAGATATCTAGATTTATCTTATGACAGAACGATAGATAGATTGAAAAAAGAGGTGGAATCTAATGGTTAATATAGAGGTAATTAAACAGAGATTAAATCAATTATCAACTTCTTTAAATAAAATAGAAAGATTCAGGGCAATATCTTTAGAGGAATTTTTACAGGATGATATCATACAAGATGTAGTTGAATACAATTTATTTATAGCTATAAATATGATGATTGATATTGCTACTCATATTGTAGTAGATAATAATATAGGTAATCCAGAGACCCTAGGTGAAGCATTTAGTATCTTAAATAAGGAAAAATATTTTAACGATGATGAAACTAAGATTTATAGAAATATGGTAGGACTTAGAAATATACTATCTCATGAATATCTAAAAATAGATAAAAAGATAATATATGGTATTCTAAAGAATAATTTAGTTGATATAAAAAAATTTATTATTTTTATCCATGATAATTTTGTTTAAAGCAAGAAATGTTTATTTTGATTTAGATGGCATAAATAGAATTTGATTAAAATGAGAAGATTATCTTACTAAAAGGTATTCTTTTTTTGCAAAAAAATCGTAGTTAAAGCGATTCGGTGAACCGTATCATAAATAATAGCAGTTTTTTGAAAGTAAGTGCTAGATGCAGGGGTTACATTTGATAACTGTGTAACTTAGACGCTTAGCACTTGCTTTTCTAATTAAACCTTAATTTATTGTGAATAAGTTAGAATTGTGTTATACTGGGAAAAATCGGAAATGATAGTTTTTTATATTTAACATAGCGACATTGATATTATTGTTTAATATTAGGAGGGCAAAATATTGGAGAAATTGAGAGTTAAAGTTAATGGAACGGAATTAGAAGTAAATCAGTATCCTAGAAATGGAGAAACGATTGTGTTTATACATTTTTCAGGGGGAAATCTGGCACAATGGAATGGAGTTGTACCATATTTTATTAATAAATATCACATAGTTACGTTGGACCTTAGAGGACATGGTAAGTCAGGGAAAGTAGTAAATGGATACACATTAGACAATATGGCAATAGATATTATAGATGTTATGAATCAATTAGGAATAGAGAAGGCGCATATAGTGGGAAGTTCTTTAGGCGGGGAAATTGCAGTAAATCTTGCAGCACATTTTCCGGAAAGAATACAGTCTATTGTAGCGGAAGGTGCGATTCAGAACTACTTTGGTAAAAATGGTGTGTGCGATATAGCAAAAGAAGAAATACCAAATAAAAAAATAGAACTGCGAACTAAGAGAGCAAAGAAAAACAATCCTGTTTTTGATTCAATAGTTGAAAAAATTGAGATGGCAAAGCAGAATTATGAGCAAGGCGGTATTCTGTGGAATCAGCAAATCGAAGAATTCGAAATATATGATAGTTCAGAAACAGGAGATGGGAAATATACATCTGCTTGTCCCAAATGGGTAATAGATAAATATTTAGAAGATTTTTGGGATATCAAATTCGAAAAGTACTTTGAAAATGTTATCTGTCCTGTTTTAATGCTACCGAGTGAAGAGGAATGGAAGTCGAAGGAGATAAAAGCAGGCATAGAAAATTTTCAAAAGCTTTTGAGGTCAAGTCGGGTTGTGGTTATTCCTGGAGGGAGTCATGCATATGTTGCATTTCAGTATCCGCTAGAATTTAGTAAGGTGATTCAAGCGTTTTATAAAGAGATAGAGCAATGTTAATGAAAGCCATTGGTATTGGGCAAGGTGCTTTAGTACTTACTGAAAAACCACTGTTAAAGTGATACGGTGAGCCACACCATAAGTGACGATAAAATTAATACAAAATTCTGACGTAATTAGATATATAAGAAAAGTATAATCATGTTTTTAAATTGTATATTATATCTATGAAGCCTGCTATCACTATCCCCTTGCCTTCCACGCTTTTATCCATGAAATAAATTTGCAGTGCCATTATTTACAATAATATGGTAGAATGATTATAAAATATTGAGGGTTTTGGGGGAATAGTTATGTTAGAAATACCTGAAGCGTTGACGATTGCCAAACAAATTAATAACACAATAAAAGGAAGAAAAGTTGTGGATGTTATCGCAAATTATAGTTCTCATAAATTTGCATGGTATCATGGTGAACCGCAGGATTACAAAGAACTTCTAAGAGGAAGCACAATTCAAAATGCAACTGCTTGTGGGGGGCTAGTACATATTAAGCTAGATTCAGCAGTAATACTCATAGGCGATGGAGCAAATTTAAGGTATCATGAGAAAGGGCAAAAGACTCCTGCAAAACATCAGCTTTTATTAGAGCTTGATGATTCTTCTAAGGTTAGTGCCACAGTTCAAATGTATGGCGGTATATGGTGCTTTAGAGATGAAGCTGAATTTGACAACATATATTATAAAATCGCAAAGGAAAAACCATCTCCACTATCAGAAGAATTTGATGAGGAATATTTCAATAAACTAATATCCCAACAGGAGGTGCAAAAGCTAAGCATAAAGGTCTTTCTTGCTACTGAACAGAGAATACCAGGTCTAGGCAATGGTGTGCTACAGGATATACTATGGAATGCTAGTGTTAATCCAAAAACTAAAGTAAGCTCATTAGACGATGAACAGCTTCACGAATTATTCAAGGCAATAAAGTCTGTACTTTGTGAGATGACAGACCTTAATGGTAGGGATACAGAAAAAGACTTTTTCGGAAATAATGGCGGATATAAAACTATGATGAGTAAAAATAATGTAGATTCCCCTTGCGTAAAATGCGGCACCATTATAAAGAAAGAAACTTATTATGGCGGTAGCATCTACTACTGTGAGAAATGCCAACCTAAGTAAAATAAGAATAAGAGAAGTGAAAAATTAATCTAATAGAGACTGAAGGGATGAAGGTGACCCAGCAGAAAACACATTAGGTATTAAAAGACGGGTTATAGCCAAAATAATCAATTGTTCTCGAAATTTTATTTTTTGAAAAGATATAAGCTTACATGATATAAAAAGGCCATAAACAAACCTATTTAGGTTATATCAAAACTAAAAATTAAGTATTAATGAAATTGAAGATTGTTTCAGTAGGGGGCTTCAAATGCTTAAAGGAAAGGGCGTAATTGTTTATACCATTTTAAAGATTGCTTTATTTGCCATTGGCTACTTGGAGTACATAGAATATCACACAGCTAATAAAATAAATATGATAATAATATTTTCTTCTATACTAGTAATAAACAGTTTTTTTAGACAATTTTATCTTTATGGGAATGATAAATTATACTGGTATAGTAAAATTAGTATTATCATGGAATTTGCATTGGGAGCATATATAGCATCACTACAACCGGTTTTTGTCATTATACTTTTCTTAACTACTACTATTTTTGAATCTGTTGCAATGCATTCTCTAATATTTGGTGGCAGTCTATCTGCAATTACACTATTTGCACTTTTAACAATAGATACACTTAATCAGATACGGATTTTAGATTATTTTTCTTTTTATATGAGCAGACTTGTATCCTATGGACTAGGATTCATATTAATCTTTATAATAAGCTACCTGGCTAGCTTACAGTTTAGGGAGCGGGAGAGAATTGCAAAGGTCAACAAGGAGCTCGAAGAGGCATACAAACAACTTATAAACACCTCATCTCACCTTCAGGAATTATCTATTGAAAAGGAAAGGAACAGAATGGCTAGAGAAATTCATGACACCCTTGCACATACCTTAACAGCGGTGTTAGTACAGCTGGAGGCATGTAAGAAGCTAATAGGTGTAGATTCATCAAAGGCTAAAGTTGAAATTGAGAAAGCCCAGGAATCCACCCGGGATGGGCTTATAGATGTAAAAAATGCTATAAAAGCCCTTAGACCCAAGATACTAGAAAACAGTTCATTAAAAGGAGCAATTAATAAGCTTATCCAGGACATTGAAGATATAAGCAATGTTAAAGTATATTTACATGAAAGCCTGCTACAGGAACTTGAGTTATCATCTGCTATGGAAGTAGCCCTATTTAGGGTGATACAGGAGTCTATTACCAATGCTATTCGTCACGGTGCTGCAGAGGAAATTAACATTTTCTTAACCATTAGTGAAGATATATTGCATTTAGATATTTCTGATAATGGAAGGGGTTGTTCCCATGTAAGAGAAGGTTATGGATTAAAAGGGATTATGGAGAGAGTTAAGAGTTTGAACGGTACAGCTTACTTTTCCAGCACAGTTGGTAAGGGATTTCGTACTCAAATAGCCATTCCATATAAAGGGGGTGTCAGCAGTGAAAATTAAAGTGATGATTGTTGATGATCAACGTTTGATGAGAGAAGGGCTAAAGACTATCTTGGATTTAGAAGAAGATATATCAGTGATTGAACTTGCAGATACAGGGGAGGATGCACTGAGAAAAATTAAGATTCAGGAACCAGATGTGGTGCTAATGGACATTCGGATGCCAGTGATGGATGGAGTAGAATGCACCGCTGCCATTAAAAGGGATTATCCGCATATAAAAGTAGTTATTCTTACCACCTTTGATGATGATGAATATATCATCGATGCCTTGTGTAATGGAGCAGAAGGATATATTCTTAAGGATTTACCTTCAGAAAAGCTTATAAGTTCTATAAGGGATGTATATAATGGAAATTCAATTATGCAGCCCGAGATTGCAGCTAAGGTGATTGCTTGTGTTAAGCGAAATAAATCAAGTTCATCTGGGGATCGTTTCGCTACAGCTAAAGGACAATCAGACGAACTTACAGATAGAGAAAAGGAGATTTTAACCCTTGTAGCAAGAGGTATGAATAATAATGAAATTGCAAAAAGTTTATATTTATCAGTGGGTACTGTAAAAAATCATATCCGCAGTATCTATGAAAAAATCGACGTTAATGAGCGTTCTAAGGCTATTATATATGCCATGGAACACCATTACCTAGATTAATAATTTCTAAAAAAAGTAATAGAATCTATGTTACTGAAGTAACATAGATTCTATTACTTTTTTTGTTACTCGGGTGACATGTTTAATGAAAAATATTTTCCTATAATGTAAGTGTAAGAAGTAGATAGGCATATTAATAATGTAAAATGAATGGAGGTAGAATTAGTAATGTTGTTTGATTATAAAGCTCAAAGTATTCTTAGGTCTGCCAATGATTATTTATCTGCCAATAATCATTTAGAAAGCTATTTCAAGAGTTAGGGTTTAGACAGTCTGTATATATTTAGTCTTCTGGAAAGAGATAGAAAACAGCAGAAAAGAAATAAGATTAAGGGGATTAGAAAGATGTTGACAAGAAAATGAAGTAAATTTTTATGTTTCTAAAAACAATTATTTCTGAAAAACTAGCATGCATTGCAATTAATATATGATTATATGCTAATTGAGGAGAGATAGTTCTATGAAGGTAAGTGATAGAAGGGTTTTATTGATAATTGCTCTAATATTGTCTTTAACTTTAATCTTAGGCAGAAGCAATACTAGTATAACAAAGGCTATTGAAAAACCAGCTAAGAAAAATATGGATATGCTGATAGAAGTGTCTGCACTTATTAGCTCAATCAAATATAAAGAAGCAAGAAGGTTTTTCGAGGAGAACTATGACATAATAAAAGACAATGACATGGGGTTAAATGCTTATGGTTTTTTGGAGTTTCATATTTTTAAAAATTATGAAGGGGCAGAAAAGTTATATAGGGGAGCTATAGGATTGAATCCCGAAAATCCTGAACATTTTAAGGGAATTGGAAGTATTTATAAGGCAAAGGGCAAATTTAAAAAAGCTATAGAATTCTATGAAAAGGCAATAGAATTAACTTCTAACAAAAGCAAATTAGCCCTTAATCCAGAACTAGCACTTTTATACAAAGAAATTGGATACTGTTATCTAAAACTTAACAATATAAAGAAGGCTATAGAAATACTGGAGGTGGCAACAAGAAATAACCCCTATAGTATAGAGGTCAATGCTATATTGCATAGACTTTATGTTGAAGAAGAAGAGTATGAAAAAGCTTATGGTGTATGGAAGAATGATAATCTTATAAATGAAAACGTGGATCATGTGTATAAAGGAATATTAGAATGGAATAAGCTTTACAAAGATGCTGTCAGGGACAGACATGAAAGGAATCATCTAAAAATGGCTGAGCTTTATACAGATCTTGTACTCTATGATGAGGCAGCTATAGAATATGAAAAGGCCTATTCTCAGGATAAGACAAATGAGGATATTAGGAATAAACTTGACGAAATAAAAACCTACTTGTTATATAGGGATAGAATGAAGTCCTTACTTGATAACTATTACCAGGAGAGATGCATAAATGGCGAAGTGGAGGAATTGACTTTTTATGAAAGAATTAAACCAGCCTATGAAATAATTGCACCATTATTTCATGAAACAGAATGTAATTCTGGAGCCACTTCAATATGGATAGAAAACCTTAATAAAGAAATAGAGAAGAAGTTTAATGTAAAAATTGAGGTCATAAAAGCAAACGGGAGCATGTTAGGATTACACCACGGAAGGATTATAGATAAATCCAGGATAAATTTCACCCTATGGGGAGAAGAGGCGAATCTAACAGTTGTAACACTTAAAAACATGGCCAGCAATGGGCTGGATAATTGGAGATACAAAAAAGGAGGAGTAGGAGGATGGAGTTCAAATTCGTCTGAAATTGTCAGAGTAATACTTGATGATTCATATGATACTATGCTTCAATTGGCTTCTCTTTATAACGCTGATGAGGTACAGGAATTAAGAAAGAGATTTGGAGTTTTTAAAATGGAAAAGGAGAAAAGGGAGCCCTTAGAATTATATTACTCACCAGAAATTCAAATTCATTTTGTTACTAAGCAGGCAAATATCAATGCTGAAGAAGCAAAAATCAACAATATACCTGAAGATAAATATCAAGGTTACATTTTTGACAAAATTGAAAAGGATTACTCAATTAAGACAACAATTTATGCTCATGAAAGCCAGCATTCTATTGATTCTAAAAACAAAGTAAGAAACACATGGCTTGGCGAGAGTGAATATAGAGCTAAGCTTTCTGAATTGGCTTATGGCAACATGCAATTCCTAATCCTAAGCGGATGCTATTCATCTTCAATAGGTATGGAAGTAAATAATACCCATACAAAAGCCAATACACAACTATATAAAGATATTGTTCAATACATTTATGATAATAGTGGCAAGTATTCGCAAATAGATATTAAAACCAATATCTTAGCTCAATTAAATAAGCTAAGTGAAGATGATATACGATTTATAGCCATTGAAATATATAAAAAAAATTATGGTATGTCATTTCGAAGTGATGTGCATTAGCTCAGCTAGTAAACGGTGAAGATGCTTAAAAACAAATGAAGTCAAGGTCCTAATTTTCAATATAAGGTAAAGTTGTGGTAAAAAATTTGAAGGATAAACAAGAGAACAGAATGAAAAGGTTAGATTATTCAGAAATTATATAAGACGATGGAATGTAAAAAATATGGCAATAGGGAGCCTTTCATCAATCAGAATGTTGTTGTAGACGGAAATATTGTTACAGCAAAAAGAAATGGATATGTAGATTTTGCAATAACCATAGGACGAGTTATGAATATATATAAAGATGAGAATGATTTAATAGGGGCAATTGAGTACTTTAAATGCTTTAATGAGGGATTTAGAAACTATTGTCTACCATAATTAAAGCAGGATTACTAAATTGCTTTTATGATTACAAGTCATAATATTCGTATAATTTTTATAAAATTGGAGGGCAAAAATGAAACATCAATTAATCATTGTGGACGGTCATTCAACAGTTGGAAAATCAACTACATCTAAGAGCCTATATAAACAAATTGCATATCAGGACAAAGCATATTGGCTTCATGAAGAGTGTCAAAAACATCCCATAAGATTTGAAGAGTTTGAAGAAGGTGATATTCATACATTAGATGGTATGGAGATAAATAGAAAGATAATGTTGCAGAAATGGGAAAAGTTCAGAGAGGAGATTAAGCTAAGCAAGCAAGTTTGTATTACAGAAGGGTGTTTTTTACACTCTGTAGATAGATATCTTTTAAACAGTGCTTGGAACGAAGAACAGATTAAAGATTATTTTCACCAAATACTTGAAATTATCAGACCTTTAAATCCACTAATTATTTTCCTATATAGACCAGATATGAAGTCAAGTTTTGAAAAAGCCTTTAAGGCTCGTGGTGATTGGTGGAAACAGCTTATTTTAAGTGCTCCTGGTCCTTACGGTTTTTTTAGAACACATGAATATACAGGAGATGATAGCATATTTGATAGCTTAGCCTATGAACAGGAGCAAATGGCAAAAATATTTGATGTTTTGTCCTGTAACAAGTTAAAGATAGATACAACAGATGAATGTTGGGATGGCTATGTACGTGAAATAACAGAAGCTGCCGGATATAAATACTATGAAGAAGACAATAAAATGCTGGAAATAGAAAAGTACTGTGGAACTTATAGGCTTGAGGAAGGAGAGGAGACATGGGATATTAGCTTTGATAATGAAACAAAGCAAATATATACATCGTTATTTTGGCCGTACATGCCAATGAAATATATTGGTAAAGAACAATTTGAACTAATTTCATTTCCAGTCATTCTTCAATTTGATTTTATAGAAGGGAAAACCCGATTCATGGTCAGTGGGAATTATGATTGGAAGTATAACGATAAAAGGTTTATTAAAATATAGTATTGTAGTCTACATAAGCTAAAACATCATAATAAATTGCATCATTGTTTTTTTGTTTTTTCAGTAACAAGTAATAATTACAATTGGATCTATTTTACCTATATTGGACTTATAAGGCAAGGTGAAATTTCTATTTTATGAGCAATCTGGTAATATGTCAAGAGATGATTTTTAAAGAAAATAAAAGAAACAATTAAAAAAGAGTAATCTTAATAGAACCTATAATTTTTTTGA
>NZ_FNQE01000026.1 GCF_900107485.1 Proteiniborus ethanoligenes | reverse complement strand
AATAGAGTTAGAAAAAAGACTAGTTAAGAAAAAATTAAGAAGCTCAATACCAGAAAGTCTAGATAACATCCCATACATAAGTGATGGAAGAAGGAGCTGGCAAAGACAAATATTAAGAACAATGAGGGGTGCCTAAGATAGATTTAAACATCTCTTAAAATCAATAATGTGGAAGTTAAATCTATAATAACCAGAATCAACTATAAAATCATATAGTTTATTTATAGAGCCTAAATATTATCAAATAAAGTTAAGAGCTTTGAAATGAGATAATTACAGGCTACATCAAACAAGGGGAAAGTATAATTATTATTTTCCTACAAATTATTGACACGATCCAAAATATATTTAATCTTGACATAATTCGGCATAAGCTATAAAATGTTAAAAAGCAATGAATAGGACGAGTAAATCTTTTAAGGTCAAAAGAGATAGAAGTTCACCGGCTGAAAGACTTCTTTGATACAATAGATTGAAAACCACCTATGAGCTCAATCCTGAACAGAAATTATTAGGGATATGCGTATGCTGCGTTAAAGCAAAACCATGAAAATTAGGTGGATGCGAGAATACTTATACTCGTCCTTTTTGGACGAGTATTTTTTATATTCAATTATCTAAAATAGAGGAAAATAATAAAAACTGAGATAGCATTTGTGGAGCATGAACAATTTTAATTTATTAAGAAAAAATCATTTATATAACTACTATTATTTAAAAAATTATAGGGGGAGTACAAATTGGAAGTAATTGTAGCGAAATTTGGAGGTAGCTCCTTAGCAGATAGTAAACAATTTGCTAAAGTAAAAGATATTATTGAATCAAACAATAAAAGAAGGTATATAATACCTTCAGCACCTGGAAAGAGAAATGACAAAGATCATAAAATTACGGATTTATTGTACATGTGTTATCAGTTAGCTTCTCATGGATTAAATTTTGATGAAGTATATAAAATCATTGAAATTAGGTTTGAAGATATCTGCAGGGATCTTAGGCTAGATATTAATATCAATAAAATATTAAGGGATATAAAAGAAAAAATCCAGAATGGTGCTTCTAGGGATTATGCAGGGAGTAGAGGAGAATATTTAAATGCTATTATACTCTCAAAATATTTAGACTTTGAATTCATAGATGCTAAGGAATTAATTGTTTTTAATGAAAGTGATCAGTTTGATCCAGAAGCTACTCAAATAAGAGTTCAATCTAAATTAGAAGGAATTCCCAAGGCTGTTATTCCCGGCTTTTATGGTGCTAAGGAAAATGGCGAAATTATAACCTTTACTAGAGGAGGCTCCGATATAACAGGAGCTATAATAGCTAGAGGAATAAATTCCAAGCTCTATGAAAATTGGACAGATGTATCTGGTTTTCTAATGGCAGATCCTCGAATTGTTAATGCTCCTAAGCCTATTGAAATTATCACATATAAGGAGCTAAGAGAGCTTTCCTATATGGGAGCACCAGTGCTTCATGAAGAAGCTATATTTCCAGTAAAAAAAGCAGGCATACCTATTAATATAAAAAACACAAATTCCCCAAAGGAGCCAGGAACCATGATTGTAGATGATTTAACTCCTGTTAGCTCTACTGGGACCATAACTGGTATTGCAGGCAAAAAGGATTTTACTGTTATCTCTATTGAAAAGACATTAATGAGTTTAGAAAAAGATTTTTATAGGAAGCTAATAACTGTATTAGAAACAAATAATATTTTAATTGAGCATATGCCTTCAAGCATAGATTCCATTTCGCTTATAATTTCTAATACAGAGTTAAATTCTAAACTACAAAAGGTAATAGAAGAGATACGCATATACTGTAGGCCGGATTCTATAATATGCTATCCTAATATGGCTTTGATAGCAGTAGTAGGAAGAGGGATGATAAGGACTAAGGGAATATCTGCAAAGATATTCACAGCATTAGCTAACAAGGGAATAAATATTAGAATGATTACTCAAGGGTCAAGCGAATTAAATATAATAATTGGTATTGAAAATGCTGATTTTGACATGGCAATAGCTGCTATATATGAAGCTTTTGAAGATTAAAACAAGGAGGACTAAGCATGATAGGGATTGGCTTATTAGGTCTAGGGACAGTTGGAGCCGGTGTAGTTGAAATTTTAAATAAAAGACAGGAAGAATTAAAGGCCTTAACCGGAAAAGATATTGAAATAAAAAAAGTTTTAGTAAAGGATATAAATAAAAAAAGAGAAATAGATTTAGGGGAAAACATAATTACATCTGATTTTGAAGAAATAATAAATCATGAGGACATAAGTATAATTGTAGAATTAACTGGTGATTTAGAACAAAGCTATAGATATATTAAAAGAGCTTTAAATTCAGGTAGGGATGTGGTAACAGCGAATAAAGCGGTGGTTTCTAAACACTTTGAAGAGCTATCTAGCTCAGCTGCTGAAAAAAACCTAGGTTTTTTATATGAAGCTAGTGTTGGGGGAGGAATTCCTATATTAAAGCCCCTTCAGGAAGCCTTAACACTTAATAATATTACTGTGGTTCAGGGAATTTTAAATGGAACCTGTAATTATATTTTAACTAAAATGTTTTATGAAGGATTAGACTATGGTGAAGTACTTAAAACAGCACAAGAATTAGGATATGCAGAGGCAGATCCAACAGCAGATGTAGAAGGGTACGATACCTTGCGAAAGCTTAGAATTCTCGGAACCTTAGCCCTTCAAGGTGAAATTCGTGAGGAAGATATTTTGTTAGAAGGTATAAGTAAAATTACAGCCTTTGATATAGAACAGATAAAAAAGATGAAGTCCACAGTAAAGCTAATTGGTGAAGCTAAGGAGCTAGATGAGGGTTTTACGGCTGTAGTTCAGCCTACAATTATAAAAGAAGATTCTTACTTTGCCAATGTAAATATGGCATTTAACTCTGTAGTTTTTTCTGGAGATAATGTAGGAGAGTTAAAGTTTTATGGTTCAGGAGCTGGTAAGCTTCCAACAGCTAATGCAGTTTTAAGTGATGTAGTAGATATTATTATGGGCTCATATATAAAAAGAAACCCTCTAGGAGAAAGAAAACTTAAAAACTTAAATACAAGAATAAAGGGTGAATATTATTTAAGGATATCTTCACCTATAGAAGAAATCCTTAAAAATATTGAAAGTATTTCTAAGGAGCTATTGTCTACAAATGATAATATTGCACTTAGGACTAAGGAAATAGAATATATAGAGATAATTAAATTATTATCATCTTTAGGTGTGCATAGGGATAAATATTTTCTTGCTAGAATTCTTGAGTAAAGGAGAATAATATGAAATATATTAGCACTAGAGATAAAACAATTTCTATTTCATCAAGTGAAGGAATTATACAAGGGCTATCAAAGGAAGGGGGACTTTTTGTTCCAAGGAGCATACCTAAGCTAGATAATCTTATGGCTTTAAAAGAAATGGAATATAAAGGTCTAGCATATGTAATAATGAAGGAATTCTTTACTGACTTTGAAAACGATAGACTTAAAAATTGTATAGAAAAAGCATATGACAATAAATTTAGTACGGATCATATTGTACCAGTAATAAAGGCTGGAGATGCATTCTTTCTTGAACTCTTTCATGGACCAACCTTAGCCTTTAAGGATATGGCATTATCTATACTTCCTTATTTGCTAAAGGAGTCCATGAGGATAAATAATATACAAAAAGAAATAGCAATACTGACTGCTACCTCTGGAGATACAGGTAAAGCAGCATTAGAGGGCTTTGCTAATGTAAAAGGAATTAAGATAATTGTATTTTTCCCTGAATATGGTGTAAGTCAAGTGCAAAAAATGCAAATGCTTACTCAGGAAGGAAATAATACCTTTGTTGTAGGCATTAATGGGAACTTTGATGATGCTCAAGGTGGGGTAAAGGACATATTTAACAACAACCATTTTATAAATCTTCTTGGTAAAAACAACTATCTACTATCCTCTGCAAACTCAATTAATATTGGCAGATTAATACCACAAATAGTATATTATTTCCACGGCTATCTAACTCTTTTAAGGGAAAAAAGTATAAAGGAAAATGAAAAGATAAATATTGCAGTGCCTACAGGTAATTTTGGAAATATATTAGCTGCTTATTATGCAAAAGAAATGGGCTTACCAGTAAATAAGCTAATATGTGCGTCAAACGAAAACAATGTATTATCACAATTCATTGATACAGGTATATATGATAGGAGAAGAAGGCTTATTTTAACCTCATCTCCGTCTATGGATATATTACTGTCAAGTAATTTAGAAAGGCTTTTATTTCATTTAAGTGGAGGAGATAGTGTCTTAGTAAAGGATAAAATGGTTGAGCTTGCTGAACTAGGGTATTACAAGATGGATAATTTAGATTTAAGAGATTTTTATGGCTCCTATTCAACAGAAGAAGAAGTAGGCTTTGAAATAAATAAAATGTTTATGGATAATAACCATCTAATAGATCCACATACTGCAGTAGCATATAATGTATACCAAAAATATAAATCAGAAACTAATGATAATACAAAGACTATAATAGCTTCTACTGCTAGTCCCTTTAAATTTGGCGGAAAAGTTGTATCATCTATTGGCATAGATATAAATAATAAGGACGAGTTTGAAATAATAGAGAAATTAGGGAGCAAGACAAATGTTAAGATACCAAAAGCCATAGAAGATCTTAAAGACAAGGAAATAGCTCATAAGAACAATTGCGATAGAGAAGGTATGGAAGACATACTTAGAAAATTTTTAAAGGTAGGGATATAGTAAATGATAAATGTAAAAGTACCTGCCACAAGTGCAAATTTAGGACCAGGCTTTGATACATTAGGACTTGCTCTTAGTCTATATAATAGATTTTCATTTATAGAAACTTCAGAAGGGTTAGAAATAAATGGATGCAAGAACTACCATGCCAATGAAAACAATCTAGTATATACCTCAATGCTGAAAACCTTTGATATAATAGGATATAGACCTAGAGGTATAAGAATAGAAGCAGATACAGATATTCCTATTTCAAGAGGCTTGGGAAGTAGTGCTACATGTATTTTAGGAGGAGTTATTGGAGCCAATAAACTAGCCAATTCTCCTTTATCAAAAGATGAAATACTAGAAATAGCTACAGGGATAGAAGGTCATCCAGATAATATTGCCCCTGCGTTATTTGGAGGACTGGTTGCATCTGTTGTGGATAATAATAAAATATACTACAATAAAATTAATATAGCCAATGGAATTAAATTTGTAGCTCTAATTCCTGATTTCACCCTTTCTACGAGTAGTGCTAGAGAAGTGCTTCCTAAAAATATTTCTTATGAAGATGGAGTATATAATGTGGGAAGAGTAGCCTTACTCCTTTCGGCGTTTTCTAATGGAAGATTTGATTTGCTAAAGACCTCATTAGAAGATAGGCTTCATCAACCCTACAGAGGAAAATTAATTTTTGGCTTTGATGATATTATTGACAAATGCTATAATTTAGGCTGTTTAGGTGCATATATAAGTGGCGCAGGACCTACTTTAATGGCTATTGTATATAAGGTTGATGGGGATTTCAAAGTAAAAATAAAAGAATATCTTAATTCCAATAACTATAATTGGGATGTAAAGGAGCTATACTTAGATTTTAATGGAGCTATAGAATATTAACTGACATGTTTATTTTACTAGTATTTTCATGATATACTTTAGAAAAGGAATAGCCTGACTTAAAATAATTTACTCAAAATATTATAGTAAAATAATATTGGAGGTATGAAAATGGGTAGAAAAGTTTACAATGCAAATGGTATACCTGCAGTAGGGCCATACTCACATGCAGTAGAAGCAGGAGAATTAGTATATTTATCAGGACAAACGCCCAAAGGTTCAAGTTCAGAAGAAATAATGATAGGGGATATTGGTGCTCAAACTAAGCAATGCTTTGTTAACTTATTTGAGGTGCTAAAAGCAGCTAATCTTACACCAGATGATGTTATAAAAGTAAATGTATATCTAACAGATATGAACAATTTTGCTGCAATGAATGAAGTCTACCAAACTCAATTCAATAAACCTTATCCTGCAAGAACAACTATTGGAGTTTTAGCTTTACCTCTTGGGGCAGAGGTAGAAATTGAAATGATTGCGAAAAGGCCATAAAAAACAAATGAAAGGTTGATTAATAATGAATTTACTTTTTACACCACATAAAATAAAAAAAGTAGAATTAAAAAACAGGGTAGTATTACCACCGATGGTATGCTTTACATTTGCTGATGCGAATGGCTTTGTATCAGAAAAGAATATAAATCACTACGAAGCAATAGCTAAAGGTGGTGCTGGTTTAATTATAGTAGAAGCAACATGTATTAATAAAAATGGAAGACTATCCCCTGAACAGTTAGGGATTTGGTCTGATGATTACATAGAAGGCTTAAGTAAAATAGTCCAAGCCTGTCATAAGCATGGTGCAAAGGTTTTTATACAGCTTCATCATGCGGGGCTTAGAGTTTCTAAGGCAATCAATGAAGATACTATAACATCATCAGATTATGACGATGGTAAAATATCAGCTAGAGAGATGACAAAGGAAGAGATACAAACAATAAAAGAAGATTTTATTAATGGGGCTGTTAGAGCAGAAAAAGCTGGCTTTGATGGTATTGAATTTCATGGGGCTCATTCATATCTGTTTACACAATTTTTCTCTGAGAAGGTAAACAAAAGAACAGATGGATACGGTGGTAGTCTTGAAAACAGATTAAGATTTGTAAAGGAAGTTTTAGAAGGAGTCAAGCAAAAGGTTAATGAAGATTTTGTTGTTGGTATTAGGATGGGGTCTAATGAAAATGACTTAGAAACCAGTATTGAAATGGCAAAGAGATTTGAAGCTATGGGAATGGATTATTTGCATGTGTCTACAGGCTTTGATAACACAAAAATTAACGTAGAAATACCAGATAGTTTCCCTTGTAACTGGATAGTATATGGTGGAACAATAATAAAGGAGCATGTATCTATCCCAGTAATTGGAGTAAATTCAATAAAAACACCAGAGCAAGCTCAATATTTAATTCATAATAATTTATTAGATTTAGTAGCAATAGGTAGGGCTCATCTTGCAGACTATGACTTTACAAATCATGTAGAAGAAGGAGCTCCTATTATTGAATGCTTAGGATGCAGACCATGTAAATGGTTTACAAATGGAGATAATTGTCCTAGACATAGAAGTTAAAACAAATCTAAATATGTATTTTGTATGCTCCCTGTATAGAGGATGGAATTTTTTTACTGCCTCTTATGGGGAGCATATCAGCTTTAATAGAGAATATAATACATAGAGTAAAAACTGGCTTTTATAGAAGTTTTTAAAACGTTTTTAGATTTTACATATATATTATTTAAATATAGTTTTATATTTAGTACAATGGTTATAAACATAAATATAAAGTAGAATTTCAAAACATAAAATAGGGGGTTTTAGTATGGGATTAATAAAAGCACTTAGCTCAGCTATAGGAGGTTCTCTTGCAGATCAATGGCTAGAGATTATTGAACCAAATGATATGGGAGACAACACTGTATTTACATCGGGCGTAACCGTTAGAAAAGACGATAAAAGAGGGTCTAACAAAAAAGGTACGGAAAACACAGTTTCAAACGGGTCTATAATACATGTTTATCCTAATCAATTTATGATGCTAGTAGATGGTGGGAAAATAGTAGACTATACAGCAGAAGAAGGATATTACAAAGTAGATAATTCATCTTTACCATCATTATTTAATGGAAGCTTTAAAGATGCCTTGAAGGAATCCTTTCAACGCTTTAAATATGGCGGTGTCACTCCCACTGCACAGAAAGTGTATTATATTAATTTACAAGAAATAAAGGGGATAAAATTTGGCACACCTAATCCCTTAAATTATTTTGACAACTTCTATAATTCAGAGCTGTTTTTAAGGACCTATGGAACATATTCTATAAAGGTAACTGATCCAATACTATTCTTTAAGGAAGCCATACCTAAAAACGAAGAAAAGGTAGATATTCAAGATATAAACGAACAATATTTATCAGAATTCCTAGAAGCACTACAAGCTGCTATGAATCAAATGTCTGTTGATGGAATACGTATATCTCATGTTCCATCTAAGGGTAGAGAATTAAGCCAATACATGGCAAATATTTTAGATAATGATTGGAAGAGCACAAGAGGGATGGAAATTCAAGCCGTTGGTATAGCAAGTATTTCCTATGATGATGAATCTAAGGAGCTAATCAATATGAGAAATAAGGGAGCTATGCTAGGCGACCCATCTGTGCGTGAAGGATATGTACAGGGCTCTATTGCCAGAGGATTAGAATCTGCAGGCTCAAATCCAGGAGGAAGCGCCACTGCATTTATGGGTATGGGAATTGGAATGCAAAATGCAGGAGGCTTTATGGGTGCAGCATCTCAATCTAATCAAAATCAAATGGCCCAGCAGCAAAGCTCACAAACAGGAGCTAGCAGTACAACACAAGACAACTTAAAAGGAGAACATTGGTTTTGTACTAATTGTGGTGCAAAAAATTCAGGAAAGTTCTGCGGAGAATGCGGTACAAAAAGAGCTACCCCTTTACAATGCTCTAACTGCGGATACAAGCCAACAGGAGATGCTCCAAAGTTTTGTCCAGAATGTGGTACTAAGTTTTAGTCGGCTTTAACAATTAGGTAACTAGAAAAGGGGTGGGTCATGGCTACAAAAAGCTATAAATGTCCAGGCTGTGGTGCAGGAATACATTTTAAACCTGCAATACAAAAATTCAAATGCGACTTTTGCCTAAGTGAATATACTGAAGAAGAAATAAAGGACTTATATAAAGAAGAAGTAATAAGTAATCAAGAACAAGAGCACATGGACTCCCAGCACTTGTCTTCTTATGAATGTAACAGCTGTGGAGCAAAGGTAGTTACTGATGATACTACCTCAGCTACTTTTTGTTACTATTGCCATAATCCTGTTATTATATCAGATAGACTAAAGGGAGAATTTAAACCTAATAAGCTGATACCATTTACTATTGATAAAAAGAAGGCTAAGGAAAAGTTTTTAGAATGGGCTATGAAAAAAAGCTTTGTTCCTAGAGACTTCCGCAGTGAATCTCAACTAGAAAAAATCACAGGAATTTATTTACCCTATTGGTGGGCTGACTGCAAGGTAGATATAGACTATATTGGAGAAGGGCGAAATATTAGGATATGGCGCATCAAAGATAAAGAATATACAGAAACAAAAAAATATCAAATAGTTAGGAAAGGCCAGATAGATATTAATAATGTGGGAGAAGTAGCTTTTGCTAAAATAGAAAAAAGCTTATTAAATGGTATTTCTCCATATAATGAAAATGAAGCTAAGGAATTTTCTATGCCTTATCTTTCAGGCTTTTTTGCAGAGCAATATGATATAAGCAAGGAAGAAGTAGAGCCTAAGATTGAAGCACAGGTCAACGGATATTCAAGGAGCTTGTTGAATGAAACAATAAGTGGATTTAATTCAACATACGATATAAAAAGTCATATAAAAACAATTGATAAGAAGTGGAGCTATACGCTTCTGCCTACTTGGATATTAACTTATCTCTATAAAGGGAAAACCTATGTATATGCTGTAAATGGTCAAACTGGAAAATCTTTTGGAGAACTACCACTAAATAAAAGGAAACTGTTCAATGTATCCCTAGGAATTTTTGCAGCAACCTTTATCACTCTTTTAATAGGAGGGATAATTATATGGTAGGTACAGCTAAGAGGACGTTAATCAGTCTATTATGTATTGTGTTGTTCGTAACTGCACTTAACCCAATTATAGCCTTAGGATTAAAGCCATCAGTATATGATGAGGGAATGCTATTTACAGAAGAAGAAATTAAGGACCTAGAAGATAAAGCTAATAGTTTATCTAATAAATACAATATGGATATAGTTATCCTAACTACAAATGATGCTAAAGGAAAATCATCAAGAGAATATGCAGATGACTTCTTTGACTATGGAGGATTTGGAGTAGGAGAAAACTATGATGGGATATTGTTTTTAATAGATATGGATAATAGAGAAGTCTATATATCCACATCTGGAACAGGCATAAGTTATCTAACAGATGAAAGAAGAGAAAGAGTATTAGATAAGGTTTTCAATAGTGGTTTAGGTGATGGCAATTATTATGGTGCTACTATTGGATTTTTAGAAGAGACACAGTCGTTTCTTGAAAATGGAATACCATCAGGACAATATAACTATCCTGAGCCTGCTCCACGACCTAAAAACAGACTTACTTCTACGGACGTGATACTTAGCTTATTAGGAGGCTTAGTCTTTAGTAGTATTTTCTACTTTATAACTAGCTCAAGGTACAAAACACCAAAATCCGGCAATTCCTTTAGATTTAGAAATAATAGTATAGTTAATTTAGCACAAAAGGAAGATAAGCTAGTAGACACCTTCGTAACCTTTAGGACAATACCAAAGCCTACCAACACATCTGGTTCTTCTGGTGGGAGAAGCACTACTCATAGATCATCTAGTGGAAGAACACATGGTGGTGGTGGTAGAAAATTCTAATGATTATTTAAAGGAGGATGATATAGTGCTTGGCATTGGAATAGCTTTAGGAGTAACTTATGGAATTCTTTTCGATAATTTAGCATTAGGCATATCCTTTGGAGTTCTATTTGGAATAATTGCAGAAGGAATTAGAAGGAAAAGTCCAAACAAAAAGTCTAATGATAAAACCAATGATGGCCCAGATGATGATCAAAGCTAATTTCAAATCCTATGCAAGATTTAATTGCATAGGATTTTTAAATGTGAGTAAAACTAATGCTTTTAATATCTTAAAAATCATCTTTAAACAATTTTTCAACTGTATTCACATCATTAGTCATCTCTAAAGGACTTACAGCAGGACCTTCGAGAATTTTTCCTTCACAAGAAAACCGTGAGCCATGACAAGGACAGTCCCAGGACCTTTCGGCAGAGTTCCAGTTCAATTCACATCCCATGTGAGTACAAGTAGTATTTACTATGTGAAGCCTATTTTGTTCATCCTTATAAACGCCAGCCCTATCTCCTTTTACTTCAAATACCTTTCCTTCTCCAACTTCAACCTTTACATCCTGTGATAAGGGGGATAGTTTTCCCTTTAATAGATGCTTTGCCACATCTGCATTTTCTACTAAAAAGCTCTTTGCAGAAGCAGCAATAGTATTTCGTGATGGGTTATATACATCACTCCATGGACTTTCTCTCTTTACTATGAGATCTCTTAAGAGTAAGGAGGATGCAGTGCTATTTGTCATA
This sequence comes from Proteiniborus ethanoligenes, assembly GCF_900107485.1. Lineage (NCBI taxonomy): Bacteria > Bacillati > Bacillota > Clostridia > Eubacteriales > Proteiniborus > Proteiniborus ethanoligenes. The sequence continues at coordinate 45,746 of NZ_FNQE01000026.1, read as the reverse complement.
CCCCATTTTTGAAAGCCAGTAGCCACATATAGATTAGGCGTATTTGGGGTATAGTTTCCTACATAGGGTATGCCGTCTAAAGTCATACAATCCTGGGTAGACCATCTATAAGGAATATTTTCCACAGTAAATATATCCTCTGCAAAATCTATTAAAGCTTTATAGTGCTTATTCATATCTTCACCTTGACCAGTTTTGTGGTTCTCTCCAACTACAAGAATTAGCTCACCCTCTGGTGTACTTTGGTGTCTCAATGAGCGTGCTGGCTCTTCGGCATTTATATACATTCCTCCCGGATACTTTTCCTTTGCTCTAATTCCTATAATGTAGGATCTTTGGGTATAAATCCTTGCAAAATATAATCCATGCTTGTTATAAAAAGGATAGTGGGATGCAATAATTACTTTTTCTGCAGTTACTTTTTTTCCTTGAGAATCTGTAATAATGTAATTATCATTTTCTTCAATATCTACAGCTCTAGTCTCTTCGTATATTTTAACACCTTTGTCATGAACAACCTTTGCAAGAGAAATCAGATATTTAAGAGGGTGAAACTGGGCTTGATTTTGGAACTTAATTCCTCCCTTAATAGGTATAGGAAAAGGAATATCTTCTATATAAGAGGCTTCGATTCCCAAGGATGATGCTGCCTTCACTTCATTTTGAATTTTTTGTATATATTCATTACTTTCTGTATATATAAATGCATCTTGGAAAGTATAATCGCAATCTATATTGTTTTCTTCTGAAATTTTTTTAATTTCATGAATAGCTGATTCGTTAGCAGAAGCATATTGCTTCGCTAGTTCTGTTCCCATTTGACTTAGAATTTTATAATAAATAAGGCTATGCTGTGAGGTTATTTTTGCTGTTGTATGACCGGAAGTGCCATGACCTATACGATGAGCTTCAAGAACAGCAATGCTAAGGCCTTCCTTTTGCAATTGATATGCACACTGAATACCAGTTAGACCACCTCCAATTATAGCTATATCTACTTTTAAATCCTTGTCTAGGGTAGGATAATTTGTACTAGGTGAAGATTCAATCCAAAAAGAACTAGGAGATTTTTTAAAATTTAGCAAATTATCTGTATTCATATTGTTCCTCCAAATTTATACTTTTCTATAATTTATTCTCTACAAATGATACATAAAATATTCAAAGCATAGGGTAGATTCAAAAATTCAACGGAAAGAATACTGAAAATTGCAATAAACCTAAAATTGAATTGCATAACACTATAGGGAAAAGGTTTGCAAAATCAAAAAAAGCATATACAATTGATTGAGAAACACTGAGGCCATGCCACATCCTATTTATTTACATTAAATATTTGTTATTCCTAATATTTTCAAAAGTATATTATTTGAAATAAATTATTAAGAATATTGCAAAAATTATGTTGACAACATTATTTTATCGTGTTATATTATTGATTAATTATTAAAAAACTTCTAAGAGCATCTTAGAACATTTATAAATTAATATTTAAAAACTATGATGAAGAGCAAACTATCAAGAAAATCAATTACAGAGAGCTGGGCGAGCTGAGAACCAGTATTGATTAGGTAGGGAGCCATCACTTCGGAGTTATATGGCTGAATCTTTAGTAGGCTATACCGGTAAGCCCCGTTAAAAGGCTAGGGTTTTTGTAGGAGCTTAAGTTTAAAAATTCAACTTAAATCTATAGAACCTAGGGAGTTAATTATCGTGAGATAATTATAAAGTAGAGTGGTACCGCAATAAGAGCCTCTATATGTATTTGCTATACATGTAGAGGCTTTATTTTATATCTTTTCACAAAAGGGGGAGTTTTTTATGGATCAAAATGAAGATGGTATTATTAGGAGAAATGATATTGTAGTACTTAAATTTAAAAATAACTATAGTAGAGGTGTTTAAGAATGAATAAAAAATTATTGGTATTATTATCATCAGTTCTTGTGTTAAGTCTTTTTGTAGGATGTTCTTCGGGGACAGGAAGTAATTCAGATAAGATAAAGGTTGGTTTAAATTATGAGTTATCAGGTGGAGTTGCAACTTATGGGCAAGGTCTTGTAGAAGGTATTGAGCTAGGATTTGAAGAGATAAACAAAAACGGTGGGGTGCTTGGAAAGCAAATAGAGCCAGTTAAGGTAGATAATAAGTCAGAGGATACAGAAGCTGCTAACGTGTCAACAAGATTAGCAACCAGAGATAAGGTCGTTGCACTACTAGGACCTGCTACTTCTGGGAACACAAAGGCTGCATCGCCAGCAGCTATGCAAAATAAAATTCCTCTAATATCTGCTTCTGCTACTGCTGATGATATAACCATTGATAGCAATGGCAATGTAAGAGATTATATTTTTAAAACTTGCTTTAGCGATTCCTTTCAAGGTGTAATGATGGCAGAGTTTGCATACAATGATTTAGGCTTTAAAAATGCTGTAATATTAGGAGACTCGACAAGTGATTATGCTAAGGGGCTTTCTAAGAGCTTTAAAGAAACCTATACTGCATTAGGCGGGAAGGTTTTAAATGAAGAAGCATACCAAGCTAAAGATACTGACTTTAAAGCTGTTCTAACAAATATTAAAGGTTCAAACCCAGAAGTGTTATTTGTACCTGGATATTATGAAGAAGTAGGGCTTATTGTAAGACAAGCAAGAGAATTAGGATTAAATGTACCTATACTAGGTGCTGATGGATATGAATCACCAAAATTTGCTGAAATAGCAGGTAAGGAAGCCCTTGATAATGTTTATTATTCAAGCCATTATTCCTCAATGGATGATTCTCCAGAAGTAGTGAATTTTAGAGAAGGCTTTAAAGCTAAATATGGTAAAGAGCCAGATGCTTTCAATGCATTGGGATACGATTTAGCATACTTTTTGGCAGACTCTCTAGAAAGAGCTGGAGAAGCTAATTCTGAAAAGCTTAAAGAAGCTCTTGAAGCTACAAAAGATTTTAAAGGGGTTACAGGAGCATTCTCAATAGATGAAAATCATAACCCTGTAAAATCAGTTACAATAATCGAAATGAAAAATGGGGAACCTACTTTCTTAAAGAAATTAGATCCAAAATAAATAAAAAATCATAGGTAGTAGGGCTGATTTTCAGATCAGCCTCTGCACCTACATTAGATGGAAAGGGAGTGACGATTATGGAACAATTATTTCAACAGTTGATAAATGGAATATCACTTGGAGGGATATATGCACTAATAGCTTTAGGCTATACTATGGTATATGGAATAATAAACTTAATAAATTTTGCACATGGTGATATTTATATGGTTGGAGCATATGTTGGGTTTGCGTTAACGACCTTTTTGCATCTAGGATTTTTCCCTTCCTTACTTATATCTATGATAGTATGCAGTATACTTGGAATGATTATAGAGAAGGTTGCATACAAGCCTATACGAAATTCAACCAGAATAGCAGCACTTATAACAGCAATAAGTGTATCTTTATTTTTACAATATACTATGATGTATTTTGTAAGTCCACAAACTAGAACATTTCCTGAAGTTTTAGCAAGCAAAAGGCTAACCTTCTTTAATGGAAATGTTATTTTAGATGTTAAGAATATATATATTATTGTAATAACTGTTGTGTTGATGGTGGGCTTACAATATATTGTCCGTCATACTAAAATAGGTAAAGCTATGAGAGCAGTTTCCTTAGATAAAGAAGCCGCAGAGCTTATGGGGATAAATGTAAATAAAATCATATCCTATACCTTTGCGATAGGGTCAGCACTTGCAGGAGCGGCAGGAGTTCTTGTAGGGGTATATTATAATACTATTAACCCGCTTATGGGTGTAACTCCTGGGCTAAAGGCCTTTGTTGCAGCAGTATTAGGAGGAATAGGCATGATTCCTGGCGCGGTATTTGGTGGTTTCTTCCTTGGTATGACAGAAACTATGGTTAGCGCTTATGGCGGATCTGTTTTCAAAGATGCTGTTGCATTTGCAGTATTGATAATAGTTCTTTTAGTTAGACCAAATGGACTTTTAGGCAAGGCTACAAAAGAAAAGGTATAGGAGGGTAGAAGATGAAGAGGATTAGTAAGGGTAAGATTTTAACTTTTTTTGGTATCATTATGTTTTATATTGTTATTCAGCTACTTATTAATGTAGGAATTATTGACTCATATATACAATTAAATATTGTGCTTATAGGGATTAATATTATATTAGCTGTAGGATTAAATCTTATTACTGGATTTACAGGACAGTTCTCTCTAGGACATGCAGCGTTTATGTCTATAGGAGCATATACTTCAGCGATTTTGACTGCTAAACTAGGCCAGCCCTTTATAGTAGCAATATTTGCTTCAGGAATAACGGCAGCATTAGCTGGTGTGTTCATTGGTATTCCAACACTTAGACTGAAAGGTGATTATCTTGCCATAGCTACCTTAGGATTTGGTGAGATAATAAGAATTGTGGCATTAAATATAGATTATATTGGTGGAGCCATAGGCTTTAACGATATTCCTCAATATACTAACTGGAGCTGGGTATTTGCTATGACAGTAGTAACGGTAGTACTGATTAGACGTTTCATTAATTCCTACCATGGAAGAGCTTGTATTGCCATTAGAGAAGATGAAATAGCTGCTGAGGCCATGGGAATAAATACAACATACTATAAGATATTAGCATTTGCTATAGGAGCATTTTTTGCTGGAACTGCGGGAGCGCTTTATGCAAATTACTTTTATTTTATAAAACCTGATTCTTTTGGATTTATGAAGTCCATAGATATACTTGTTATAGTAGTCTTTGGAGGAATGGGTAGCATTGTAGGCTCCATAATAGGCGCTATAGCTCTATCTATAATTTCATTATTTCTTCAAAGCATACCTGAGCTTAGAATGGTAATTTATGCACTTATTCTGTTTGGAATAATGGTTTATAGACCGACTGGACTCATGGGCAATCAAAAGCTAAAAATATTTAGAAAGGGGGGCAAAAACAATGTCAGTGCTTAAGGTAAGTAATTTATCAAAAACCTTTGGGGGAATTAGAGCAGTTACAGATGTGAACTTGAGTATAGAAAAAGGAGAAATCATTGGCTTGATTGGCCCTAATGGAGCGGGGAAAACTACTTTTTTTAACTTGTTAACTGGAATTTATAATCCTACTTCTGGAGAAGTGGTTTATGACTTAAATAGAATAATTTCAACGAGAGATTTAAAACCATATAAAATCACCCATTATGGGATTGCAAGAACATTTCAAAATATAAGATTATTTCAAAACATGTCAGTGTTAGACAATGTGCTTATGGGATTTCACAATGGCTTAAAATATGGCATAGCATCAGCGCTGTTTAAGCTACCTTCCTATTATAAAACTGAAAAAAACACTTTTGAGGAGGCTTGTGTACTTCTTGATAAGTTTAATTTATTAGATAAAAAAGATGAGATTTCAAAAAATCTCTCCTATGGAGATCAAAGAAGACTTGAAATTGCAAGAGCTTTAGCTGCTAAACCAAAGCTTCTTCTTTTAGATGAACCTGCTGCAGGTATGAACCCTAAAGAAACAAAGGAGCTCAAAGAACTTATAACATGGATAAGAGAAGCCTTCGAATTAACTGTTATTGTTATTGAGCATGATATGTCTTTGGTTATGGAAATATGTGAAAGGATATTTGTGTTTGATTATGGAATATTAATTGCTAATGGTACACCAGAGGAAATTCAAAGAGATGAAAGGGTAATTAAGGCTTATCTAGGTGGTGAGGAACAATGCTAGAGCTTAAAGAAGTAAATGTATTTTATGGGGTAATACATGCGTTAAAGAACTTGAACATTAAAATAGAAGAAGGAGAAGTAGTAACTCTTATAGGTGCTAATGGGGCTGGTAAAAGCACTACTCTAAAAGCTATCTCCGGTATTCAAAAGCTTAAAAGTGGTGAAATAACACTAAATGGAGAGAGTATTAACAATGTAGGTGCACCTGATATCGTAAAGCTTGGCATATCACATGTACCAGAAGGAAGAAGAATATTCTCTAGAATGAGTGTAATGGAGAATCTTGAAATGGGAGCATTTACAAGAACCGATAAATCTGAAGTCAAAAAAGACTTTGAGAAGATTTTCTCCTTATTTCCTAGACTCTTGGAAAGAAAAGAACAAATGGCAGGAACTTTATCTGGAGGAGAACAACAAATGCTTGCCATAGGCAGAGGACTTATGTCTAGGCCTAAGCTTCTATTATTGGATGAACCCTCTATGGGTCTTGCGCCAATTATTGTAAAGGAGATATTTTCCATAATTAAGGAAATAAATAAAGCTGGAACAACAGTGTTGCTTGTAGAGCAAAATGCATATATGGCACTTAATGCTGCAGATAGAGCGTATATTATTAGAAATGGCGAAATCGAAATGCAGGGCGATGCAAAAACAATGCTACAGGATGAAAAAGTGAAGAAAGCTTATCTTGAAGGATAAAATAAACCTATGGTTAGCCATAGGTTTATTTTATCCTTCAAGTCTGGATTGCTAATAGATATAAGTAATAAATATTTAAAAGAAGGATTTCATGCAAGTATGTCGAAAATCTAGTATTATTGGCAAAAATAAGTATTTATTAAGGGGGAGTAATTTATGGAAGACAAAAAACTAAGGGAAGAATTAACCACCAAGTTTATTGAGCTAGGACAGTTAGCTCATCAATTAGCCAGAAATAATAGTATTCAGGATCAACAAGTAATAAAAATTTCAGATGAAATATGCCTTATTGACAAGAGAATACATGAAGCCAGCGGCAAATATGTACCTTCTAAAGAAGAGATGAGATGCCCAAGTTGCATGACATCATATGAAGATGGAGCAGTATTTTGTGGCAATTGTGGACAAAACATTAAAGAATTTTATGAATCCACTATTGAAAATTGTAAAACATGCAACTCTATAGTTAAGAAAGACTCAAATTATTGTGGTGTATGTGGTAGCAGACTAAATATTTAATAGGTGGTGAAATTAATGTACTGCAAATATTGTGGACAACATAATGCCAATGATCAGACTTATTGTCAAAACTGTGGCAGAATAATTAAATTAAATACAGCATCTTTAGAGAAAACCAGCATTAATGAAACTAAAGCTGCTTTCTGTAGGAAATGTGGTACGGCAGTATTAGATAGATATTGTATAGAGTGTGGCACCCTAGGTTATAACTTAATGTTAACTCATGAAACTAAATCAAAAGCAGTAGATATGTCTGATGCAATAGATGGACTAAAATCAAAACTACAAGACTCTCCTATTGCTGATATAAAAAGCGTAGATGATGTAAAAAACCTTGTCACATCTGTGCCAATATTTAAATCGTCATTAATATCCTCGTTGAAAATCTTAGGCATAGGACTATTAATTTCGCTAGTACTATTTTTTGCATTCACAAGAATAGAACCAGTACAAGAAATAATATATGAAATTGAAGATGCTGCTAATTATGGTTACCCAGAAGTCTCGAAGCTTAAGCCTAATTTTATTGATATGTTTAATCTTTCTTTACAATCTCCTATAAATATATCAGCAAATATTAAGGGGAATGATTATGGCGAAAAAATATCAATAGGGGCAAACATGATACTTTCTTTTAAACTGCTAATATTACTGTTGATTCCTATAATAGCAGTTGTTGTAGGTCAGTTAAAATTATTTAAAGATAAAAAAACTTCTAAAGAGAGTTTGCTGGAATATGGGCTGACTTCATTGATATTTAGCATATTTGTTAAGATAATTGCTGTAGTTAGTCAAAAATCTATAAAAATTAATGACCCTTACGATTATATGAATTTAAAATTAAGATTAGGATTTCATGATTTATGGAGTATTATTAGTGTATTTCTAATTATATTTGCATTGCATGTAATTATAAGTATGATAATAAAAAAAGACAATCCATTTGAAGCATTAAATATAAAACAATATCCAGACTTAGGCAATAGAATAAAAACTTACATTACATCTATGGGAATATTTACAGCTATTGTCTCAGCTGCAATGATATTGCTGACCATTATTTTCGCATTTAAAGAAGGGGCAGAAGTCAAGGATGTACTAATAATTATGCTGCTAGTATTACCATATGCATTTATTCATACATGGCTGTTTTCATTTGGCAATAACATGTCGGTTACATTTAAGGGTGTAAAAGGCATAGAGCCTGTAACTATGAATTTCTGGAAGACGTTTAAGGGTGTAAAGGAATTAAAGTATTACAGTGATAGTGCTATATGGGGCTATGTGTTTTTAATAATAGTATTTATCGGTTTAATATATGTTATATATAGAGTGGTAAAAGATATTGAAAAGGAAGATTATTTTAAAAAGCTTGGCTTTATTGCTGGAGCAATATCCATAATTAATATTATTTTATCCTATTTAGCTAGTTTTGGAGTAAGAATCAGCGGAAAGGGAGACGGAAGATATGGTATAGGAGATATGCTATATGAATTAGACCTTGATTTTTTAAGATATATTTCAAACTCAGGAGCGTTCAAGCAATCTTACACAATATTTAGTATAATAATCGTCACATTTATATGGGTATTTGCAATAGGGGCAATTATATATTTCTTTAGAGAAAATCATATATATTATAAAGTAAAGTCTTTCATAGAAGTACATATTACAAAATTAATGCTTGGGTATACAGCACTAATATTAGTATCATTTTACTTATTACAAACAAAGCTTTTTGAAGATATAATTGAAGTATTGATATATAGCATATTTCCGCTAGCTAGATTTTTATAGCCATAAAAGCATAACTGAAAAATATATTTAATTAGTTTGTAGTATCTCTAAGGGGATATTGTTATTAATAAATAAAAACAAGTGAGGTGCAGGGTTTTCCCTGGACCTCACTTGTTTTACTCTTATAATAGGCCTTTGTAACAAGTTCACATAAGATAAGCTTGCTATAAGGTAACTATTAACAAAAATAATTATTTTACTAGAAATAAGAGGATAAACATGGGTTCCAAGGTTGACATTTTCATCTAAATTGCTATAAAATTTAATTAACATAAGGAAGACATAGAAACTGAAAAATACTAAAATTAGCAAGAGCTATAGCAGGAAATCTAGAATATTTTTTTATAAAGCTTTAACAGAAACACAATTTTTTTTCAAACTCATCCTTGTAAATGGCATTAAATATTATATTTAAATTGTAGAAGGAGGTTAGTTATGTTAAGTAAATTTGATTATTTTAAACCGCAAAACCTTGAAGAAGCAATAGCGTACTTAAAGGAAAACCCAGGTACTAGAATTCTCGCTGGAGGCACCGACCTAATGATATTATTACGTAGAAACATAGAGATAGTTGATCATATTTTAGACATTAAATCCATCTCTGAAACAAAACGTATGGAATATACACCAGGTGAAGGCCTGTTTATTGGTGCTTCAATCACTGTAAATCAAGTAGCTGAATCAGAAATAATCCGTGAAAAATACGAGGCATTAGCACAAGCCGCTGATTCTCTAGCGTCTTATCAGTTAAGAAACCGTGCTACATTAGTAGGAAATATTTGTAATGCTTCTCCAGGTGCAGACTTATCAGGACCGCTTCTAATATTCAATTCAAAGGTTCATATCGCAGGCCCTAATGGAAATCGTACAGTAGAAATTGATAAATTTTTCACTGGGGTAAAAAGGACAGTTCTACAGCCAGATGAAATTGTTGTTGGTGTATCTATCCCAGATGTTGAAGAAGGAGATAAGAGTATATATCTTAAACAAGCTCGTATCAAGGGGCATGATTTAGGTATTGCAGGGGTGGCTATACGAATAACAGCAAGTAAAGAAGTATTTATTGGAATGTCTGCAGTAGCTCCAACACCTATAAGACTTACTAAGCTTGAAGAAATGATAGCTTCTAAGGAATTAACACCAGAGCTTGCTAATTGGGTAGAAGAAGAGCTGCGTAATCATATTCGTCCAATTTCAGACGTTCGTTCTTCTGCAGAGTATCGTCTACATGTATCTGGCGTACTTGCTAAGAAAGGCTTGACTCAGCTTTTAGAAAAGGGGGTTAATTAATATGTGTGAAAAACATAAAGGTAATTGCTTTGAGTATGTAGATTCAGGAATGCCGCCTGTAGCTGTAAACTGTATTGTAAATGGAGAAGAAGTTCATGAAATGGTTGATCCTACCATGACTTTATTGAATTTTCTGAATACTAAGCTAAAGCTTTTTGGTACAAAAGAAGGCTGTGGCGAAGGTGAATGTGGAGCATGTACTATAATAATGAATGGTAAGCCAGTTAACTCTTGCCTAGTATTAGCGGTTGAAGCTGAAGGAGCTAACATAATTACTGTAGAAGGTTTAGCTGGAGATAATGAAATATCTATTCTTCAACAAGAATTCATTGAGCATGACGCATTACAATGTGGATTTTGTACACCTGGTATGCTGATGTCAGCACGTGCTTTGCTTGATAGACAGTCTGAGCCAAGTGAAGAAGAAATCAGAGAAGCCCTTGCAGGCAACTTCTGCCGTTGTACAGGATACATTCCAATCATTAATGCTGTTAAATCAGCAGCTAAAAGGGAAAGGGAGGAGTTGAAATAATGAGTGAAAAACAATATAAACATATTGGTAAGTCCTACTCAAGAAAAGAAGCACAAGAAAAAGTAACGGGACAAGCAATTTATGTTCATGATATGGAGATTCCAGGGATGCTTCATGCAAAATGCTTACATTCTCCTTATGCTCATGCAGAAATCGTTTCTATTGATACGTCTGCTGCAGAGGCTCTCCCTGGGGTTAAGGCTGTTGTTACAGGAAAAGATGCCCCTTATAAAGTGGGCTTATATATGGTAGATAAAAACTTAATTGCAAGAGACAGAGTAAGATATCAAGGCGAAATTGTTGCAGCTGTTGCAGCTGTTGATGAGGCTACTGCTGAACGTGCTGTTTCTTTAATTAAGGTTGAATATAAAGAGTTACCAGCTGTACACACTATAGACGAATCCTTAGAAGGAAAGATTTTAGTTCATGAGGATCTTCACACATATGAACATATGGAAGGAGTTTTCTTCCCACAACCAAATACTAATATTGCAAGCTGGAACAGAACCTTAAAGGGCGATGTTAAAAAAGGATTTGAAGAAGCAGACTATATAATAGAGAATGAACTATCTGTGCCTGCAGTGGCGCACGTTCCAATGGAAACTCATGTTACTATAGCACAAGCAGATCCTTATTCAAATAAGGTTAAAATTTGGTCTTCAGCTCAATCACCTTTTGCTGTACGTCAATTACTAGCTAAATCATTAGGGATAGCTAAGAGTGATGTTCATGTTATTGTACCATATATCGGTGGTGGCTTTGGAGGAAAAGCGGGTATTCACCTTGAACCATTCGTTACTATTCTATCAAGAGCAGCTAAAGGACGTCCAGTTAAGCTAAAGGCTACTAGGGAAGAAGAATTTAATCTATTACCTACTCGTGCAGGCATGAGAACTAGGGTAAAAACTGGTGTTAAAAAGGATGGTACTATTACAGCCATGGAAGTTTACCATGACTGGGATAGCGGTGCATATGCAGATTATGGTGTAAACGTTGGTAAAACAGCAGTTTATTCTGGAGCAGGTCCATATGTAGTGCCTAACATAGAGCTACATTCTCGTACACTATATACTAACAAGGTTTTTAGTACTGCATATCGTGGATTTGGTCACTTAGAGACACATTGGGCAATAGAAAGACATATGGACATGATAGCACAAAAGCTAGAAATGGATCCATATGAGTTCAGGATGAAAAACTTACTTCGTCCAGGGACACATACTATAAGTGGAGAATTAATTTATGAATCTACTGGTAGTCCAGAGGATTGCTTAAATGCAGTTGTGAAAGAAATTGGCTGGACAGGACGAAAAACAGAAGAAGAACGTCAAAAAGAAATAAAAACTGGGAAAATTCGTGGCAAAGGCTTTGCTATGCTACAAAAAGCTCCAGCTATGCCTAGCTATACATCTACTGCAGCTATTATGCAAATGAATGAAGACGGACATGTAAAGGTTATGATCGGTGCTGTAGACATGGGGCAAGGTGCTAATACTATAATGGCTCAGGTTGCTGCTGAAGAACTAGGTATACCAGTTGAGAATGTTGAAGTTGTATGGGATGTAGATACAAACAAACATCCGTATGATTGGAACACAGTTGCTTCAAAATATACTTTCATGGGTGGTAATGCAGTTAAAAAGGCTGCAAGAAACATGGTACAACAAATGAAGGAAGTTGCAGCACAGGTACTAAGATGTCATCCGGATGAGTTAACACACGGTGATGGATATATTTATCATGTGCACCATACTGCAAGACGTATTCCATATACAAAGCTATCAATGGGTTATATGTATGAGAATGGTAATGGTATTGGTGGACCACTTATTTCCCATGGAGTTTATATGGCAAGTGGTTTAACAAACCCACATCCAGAAACAGGTCAAGGTAGACCAGGTCTAGTATGGACTTTCGGTGCACATGCAGTAGAGGTAGAAGTAGATGTTGAAACTGGAGAAGTTCATGTTTTAAGAGTTGTATCAGCATTTGATATTGGTCAAGTAATTAACAAAAAATTAGTTGATGGGCAAGTAATGGGTGGAATTCTACAAGGAATAGGCTCTGCTTTAGTTGAAGGATATAAGTTCAGCCCTGAAGGAAGACTATTAAATCCTTCATTTACAGATAATAAGATTCCTACAGCTAAGGATATTCCTGATGAAATTGTTCCGATATATATAGAAAATCCACAAACAGACGGACCTTATGGTGCTCGTGGTATCGGAGAGCATCCAATGATTTCTATACCATCTGCAATAGGAAATGCTCTATATGATGCATTAGGAATCAACTTTGATAGATTACCATTATCTCCGGAAAATGTTGCGCTTAAAATAGCAAACAGCAAGAAATAAGAGGTTAGTTATTTAAAATAAATTAAGGGTGCTGCTTTCTTTAAAATCTTAGATTGTTGGACTATAAAGATTTGCAGCACCTTTATAATTAAAGCTTTTATTTTTCAAGAATTAATTTAATTGCTATTACTATTTAGTAAATAGGAAATGGGGCGGTGGTTATAATAATGGATAGGGTAGAAGGGAGTAGAGAATCTATAAAAAGAGATTTAGCTGCTATTATAGTGGCTGCAGGCTATTCATCAAGAATGGAGGCTTTTAAGCCCTTGCTTCCCTTAGGTGAATCCACTGTTATAGAAAGTTCTATAAGTAGTTTTTTGGAAGCTGGAATTGAAAATACTATTGTAGTCGTTGGCTTCAAGGCTAATATGCTAAAGCCTATATTAGAACAAATGGATATTAAATGGGTGTATAATAAAAACTATAATGAGGGAATGTTTTCATCTATTGTTGCTGGAGTTAAATCCCTTCCTTCACATGTAAAGGGTTTTTTCTTATTGCCAGCAGATATTCCCATTGTAAGGCACCAAACAATAGATATACTTTCTCAAAACTATGACAAACATGATATTATATACCCTGTTTATAAAAATAGGCGAGGTCATCCTCCGTTAATATCTTCGAAATTATTTCCAGAGATTCTAAGGTTTGATGGGCAAGGTGGTTTAAAGGCATTATTAAAAAAACATAATGATAGTGCTCTTCATATTGAAGTTGATGATGAAGGAATACTATTAGATATGGATACATATGAGGATTATTTAATGATTTGCAAAAAATTAAAGGCCATATCAGAAAAACAACAAAAATTGCAAATGAAAGCTACCTAATTGTAGCTTTTTTTATTTTCAGAAGGAACAGGAGAGCTTTATTTTTATTTTTCATATAATATTAAATTGAATTTTATTATAAAATAGGGTAAATCTAATTTATAGTGAAAATAATAAGTGAAGGTAGGAAAGGAAACTCATGATGCGAATTAATAAATATATAAGCGATACAGGCATATGCTCCAGACGAGAAGCAGATAAAATGATTGTGGAGAAGCGAGTCACTATAAACAATAATTATGCTGAGTTAGGCAGTATAGTAGAACCAGGAGATATAGTTCTTGTAGATGGCAAGCCAATAGGTGAAAAAAAACAAGGGGTTTATATAGCTTTTAATAAACCAGTAGGCATTACATGTACTACTGAGAGGCATATTAAAGGAAATATAATAGATTTTATTAACTATCCAGAAAGAATATTCCCAATAGGAAGGCTAGATAAAGATTCACAAGGATTAATACTGCTAACAAATGATGGAGATATAGTTAATAAAATTTTAAGAGCAGAAAACAACAATGAAAAAGAATATATAGTTACTGTTGATAAGCCTATTACTCCTGAATTTGTAAAAGGAATGTCTAGTGGCGTAAAGATACTAGGCACAGTAACTAAGCAATGTAAAGTAACCCCATTAGATGATAGGGTGTTTAATATAATTCTCACACAGGGATTAAATCGTCAAATAAGACGAATGTGTCAAGCGTTTGGCTATAGAGTAGTTAAATTACAAAGAATAAGGATAATGAATATTAAGCTTGGGAAACTGAAGATAGGAACCTGGCGGAATCTAACTGATGATGAACTTAAAGGAGTAATGAAAAACTTTACAAAATCTTAAGGATATTCAATAAGCTAAATCAGAAATGGAATAATAATTTTATGCACTCAGCTTTATAAGAAATAATTCTTTATAGGCTGAGTGCCTTTTATTTTAGTTTTCACCCGATTATGCAGGACACAAAACAAAATATTGCAAAAAACAAAATATGCAAAATCATAAAGTGTTTAAACAAAACGGAGATGACCCTTACAAAGTAACTAATGGAACAAATTAACAAGCAAGTGCATTACTAAGACTAGAGTGATAATTGAAACAGGAAAACGATAACATGCAAAATTCAGAAAATTTTTTATTGACAGTAAAAAAGTCGAGCTATATAATAGCTATTATATTAAATTTCTCTAGAGAAGATTTTGAATAAATAAAGGAGGGTCTACATTATGAAGAAATTAACAAAATCATCAATTGTTTTATTAATTTTAACATTAGTTTTATCCTTATTCTTGTCTGGATGTGGACAAAGCAATTCAACTAAGGATTCTGCTAAAAAGTACTTAAGACTAGCAAAGGATGTTGAATTGGCAACTATGGATCAGCATATTGCTACAGATGAATTATCTTTTGAAACTATTTCTGCAACAATTGAAGGTTTATATACCTTAGATAAGGATGGAAATATAATTCCAGCAATAGCCTTATCAGAAGAAGTGAGCGATGATGGATTAACATATACTTTTAAGCTTAGAGAAAATGCAAAATGGTCAAATGGAGAGCCTGTAACTGCTAATGACTTTGTATTTAGCTGGAGGAGACTAGTAGATCCTAAAACTGCAAGTGAATATAACTTCATTATGGATGTAGCTGGTGTGAAAAATGCAAGCAAGATTGTAGAGGGAGAACTTCCAAAGGAAGAATTAGGAATAGAAGCTATAGATGATTATACTTTAAAGATTACCTTAGATAGACCAGTTCCATATTTTAAATCTCTTACTACCTTCGCATCATTTTTTCCGCTAAATGAGAAGTTTGTAACAGAAAAAGGAGATAAATACGCTCTTGAGCCAGAAAATTTACTTGCTAATGGACCTTTTAAAATGGTGGAATGGAACAAAGGGTACGGATATAAGCTAGATAAAAATTCATACTACTACGATGCTGAAAAAGTTAAAATTGATGGTATAGATTTTCGTATTATAAAAGATAACCAAACTGCGGCATTGAAATTTGAATCTAATGAATTAGATGTTGCAAAGATTTCATCGGAGCTTGTTGATAAATACAAATCAAGCCCAAGCTATAACCAAGTAGACGGTGGCTTCCTATGGTACATGTCATTTAATCACGAAAATGAAGTATTTAGCAATATTAATATTCGTAGAGCCTTTACACATGCCATAAACAAGGAGCATATTGCTATAAAAATACTCAATGATGGCTCTAGGCCAGCTGATTTCTTTATTCCAATAGGGTTGGCAACAGGCCCTGATGGGAAGGACTTCCGTGAAGATGGTACTACCTATGCTAAATATGACAAAGACCTAGCATTAGAATATTGGAACAAAGCAAAAGCAGAATTAGGAAAAGAGAATATTGAAGTTGAAATATTATTTGATGATGCAGAAACAATTAAGAAAATGTCGGAGTTCATCCAAGCTGAGCTTGAAACTAATTTACCAGGTTTAACTGTGAAGCTAAAAGCACAACCAAAGAAAAATCGTCTAGAGTTAATGCGTGGAGGAAACTTTGAAGCTGGAGTTACTCGTTGGGGTCCTGATTATGCTGACCCACTAACTTATCTAGAATTGTTCTTGACTGGCAGTTCTTCTAATACTCCAAATTATTCTAGCGAAGAGTACGACAATATTATATTTGATGTTAGTCGTGGTGAATTAGCAGGTGACCCAGAAAAAAGATGGGAAGCAATGAAAGAAGCAGAAAGAATTATATTAGAAAAAGATGCAATAGTTGCACCATTATTTCAGAGTGGTTATACTTTCTTAATCAATCCAAAGGTAAAGGGTATAGAAAGCCATACTGTTGGTACAACCTTTATTTATAAGAATGTAGAAATAAGTGAATAGATTTAGGCCATAGATTTGCAAATCTATGGCCTAAATTATAAAGAATTTATGACAGGTAGAAAGGAGTTGATTGATATGCTTAAATACATTCGAAAAAGATTAATTATTTCAATACTTACATTATTTATTATTCTAACGGTTCTCTTTCTATTACTAGAGCTAATGCCAGGTTCGCCATTTAACGATGAAAAGCTAAGCGATGAACAGCGTATAATGCTATATGAAAAATATGAGCTAGGTAAGCCCTTGTATATAAGATATATTTCATATTTAAAAAACGTCATACTGAAGGGTGATTTTGGGAACTCATACAGCATACAAAAAGATGCGGCTGTCTCTGATTTGTTAAAGAGCAGACTATCTATTTCCATAAAAATAGGTATACAATCTTTAATGCTAGGCTCCTTTATTGGACTTATACTTGGAATTGTTGCTGCAGTAAATAAGAACACAAAGTGGGATACTATTACTACGATTTTTGCAGTAATTGGCATATCAGTCCCCTCTTATGTATTCGCATTAGGCTTAAGTTATTTCTTAGGATACAAGTTAAAATTATTTCCCTTTACTTATGATATTTATCAATCCTTTAAGTCGAGCCTTCTTCCCACCATTGCATTATCTATGTTTGTAATTGCAACGGTAGCAAGATTTATGAGAACAGAGCTTGTAGAGGTTTTAGGGTCTGAGTACATTACATTGGCTGAGGCCAAGGGCTTGAAGATTAGGAAAGTAATTTTTAGGCATTCTGTAAGAAATGCACTTATACCAGTAATTACAGTTTTAGGGCCTATTACTGTAAGCTTGATGACAGGTTCTTTAGTTGTAGAAAGAATTTTCGGAATACCAGGAATTGGAGACCTATTAGTTACTGCAATTAGTGTAAATGATTTTAATGTAGTTATTTCAATAGCCTTTTTCTATAGTATGTTTTATATTTTGATGATGCTTATAATTGATATTTTATACGGAGTAATCGATCCTAGAATTCGTATAGCAAAGGGGGCTAATTAATTGGAAAACTTAAGACTTAGCTTTCGTGGAAACTCTTTTGAAAGAGTATTTAGGGATGAGAAAACGCAAAAGGATATAGTGTATGAGGGTGTAAGCTTTTGGAAGGATGTAAGCTTAAGATTTTATCAAAATAAAGGTGCCTTAATAGGATTTGTTTTAATAACAATAATTATCGCATTAGCTTTTATAGGACCTTATATGAACTCTCATACTTATAAAAGTATAAAAACAGAGCATATGAATCTTCCTCCTAGAATTCCAGTAATAGAAAAGCTTGGTATATTAGATGGAGAAATTGGAGGAGTAAACGTATACAAAGAAAAAGGACTTCACGATGTATATTACTGGTTTGGAACAGATAACTTAGGAAGAGATATATGGACAAGAGTTTGGGTTGGAACTCAAGTTTCCCTATATATCGCTCTTTTGGCTGTAATAATTGATATGCTTATTGGCATGAGCTATGGTCTTTTATCAGGCTATATTGGTGGGAAAGTAGATATATTTATGCAAAGATTTATAGAAATTTTAAGTGGTATTCCGAATTTAGTAGTAGTTACCTTATTTGTCATGGTATTAAATCCAGGAATACTTTCGATTTCTTTGGCATTAGTTATTACAGGCTGGATAGGTATGAGTAGAGTAGTACGCTCACAGGTATTGAAGCTAAAAGAGTTGGATTTTATTTTAGCATCAAGAACTTTAGGCTCAAGCACTCTAGACATAATTAGAAAGGATTTGTTTCCGAATATATTTGGACAAGTAATTATTATGAGCATGTTTTCAATTCCAAGTTCTATTTTTTATGAATCATTTTTAGCCTTTATAGGACTAGGGTTACAGCCACCAATGGCTTCTCTTGGAGTGCTAATTAACGATGGTTACAAATCTATTTTGATTTATCCGCATATCATTATGTTTCCAGTCATTGTATTAGCTATATTAATGCTAAGCTTCAACCTATTAGCTGATGGCCTAAGAGATGCTTTAGATCCAAAAATGAAAGAACATTAATAAGAAGTGGGTGGAATCATGAAAAAAATACTTGAAGTAAAAGATTTGCATGTATCTTTTAATACTCATAATGGAATAGTTAAAGCTATCCGAGGTGTTAGCTTTGATTTGTACAAGGGAGAGACACTAGCTATCGTAGGAGAAAGTGGCTCTGGGAAATCAGTGACAACTAAGGTGTTAATGGGCATACTTGCCAAGAATGAGGTTATAGAAAAAGGAGAAATACTATTTGAAGGCAAGGATTTGACAAAAATAAGTAACAAGGAAATAACAAATATTAGAGGAAAAGAAATAGCTATGATTTTTCAAGATCCTATGACATCATTAAATCCAACTATGACAGTAGGCTATCAAATAGCTGAAAGCATAATGGAGCATCAAAAGCTTAGTAAATCCCAAGCTAAGGAAAAAGCTATAGAGCTAATCCAGCTTGTTGGCATAAATGAGCCTGAAAAAAGATATAAGCAATATCCACATCAATTAAGTGGAGGTATGAGGCAAAGAATTGTAATCGCTATAGCACTTGCATGTAATCCAAAGATTCTCATTGCAGATGAACCAACTACTGCGCTAGATGTTACTATACAAGCACAAATATTAGATTTAATAAAGGAGATTCAAAATAAAATAGGACTATCTATTATCTTTATTACACATGATTTAGGAGTAGTTGCAAATATAGCAGATAGAGTAGCTATAATGTATGCAGGAAAAATTATTGAGTATGGAACCTCTGAGGAAATATTTTACCATCCACAGCACCCATATACATGGGGATTACTAGCTTCTGTTCCAGATATGGCAAATCAGCAAAATGAGTTATATGCAATCCCAGGAACACCGCCTAATATGCTATATCCACCTAAGGGAGATGCCTTTGCACTTAGAAGTGATTATGCTCTAAAGATTGACTTTGAAGAGGAACCTCCTTTCTTTAAAGTATCAGATACTCATTATGCAGCTACCTGGTTACTCCATGAAAAAGCACCTAAAATTCAGATGCCAAAGGTATTGAAGGATAGGATTGAAATGATGAAAAAGGAGGTAGCACTAAATGCCTGCTAATAAAGAAGTAATTTTAAGTGTAAAAAACTTAAAGCAGTATTTTAAACTAGACAGAAAAAACCTATTAAAAGCAGTAGATAATATATCATTTAATGTATACAGAGGTGAAACCTTTGGTCTTGTGGGAGAAAGCGGTTCAGGCAAATCTACAACTGGTAGAAGTATAATAAGGCTGTATAATCCAACAGCAGGGGAAGTTACCTTTTCAGGCAAAAAAATATCAGGACAAATAGATAGTGAGACTGAGAAAATGCTAAGAACAAAGATGCAGATGATATTTCAAGACCCGATGGCTTCGTTAAATCCTAGAAAAACAGTTTTAGACATAATTGCACAGGGTTTAGACATTCATAAGCTTTATAAAACAAAGGAGGAAAGAAAGGAAAAGGTATATAATATTTTAGAAACTGTTGGCTTATCTAGAGAACATGCTCACAGATATCCCCATGAATTTAGTGGGGGACAGAGACAAAGAATAGGTATAGCTAGAGCTTTAGTCCTTGAGCCAGATTTTATAATTGCAGATGAAGCCATAAGCGCCCTAGATGTTTCTATACAAGCTCAGGTAGTAAACCTATTAAAAAACCTGCAAAAAGAAAGAAATTTAACCTATATATTTATTGCACATGATTTATCAATGGTGAAATATATAAGCGATAAAATTGGAGTTATGCATTTGGGGAAGATGGTTGAGTTAGGGACAGCAGAATCCATATACAGCAATGCTACTCATCCCTATACTAAATCCTTACTATCAGCCATACCTTATCCCAATCCTATATTAGAAAGAACTAGGAAAAGAACTCATTATGATAAAAAAGATATAGATTATGAAAAAGGAGAATTTACTGAGATAGAAAAGGGACATTTTGTATTAGGAACTAAGGAAGAAATCAAAAAATGGACCTCCTAATTTCATATAAAAGTATTATAAAGGGTCATGGTTTTCTCATGTATGAACTGACCCCCATAAGTTAGACCTAAAAAATCTGACTTATGGGAGGTCACATCAGTACAAAGAAAGCTATGGCTCTTTTACATTTATCCCCAAAACTCAGGTTCTTTAATAAAATCAGAACGTATTGCTTTCTGTATAATTGTGAGATGAATCTTAGTATTATCAGTCCCCAGGCTAAAGGGAAATTTTGAGCTACAGCCCTCACATTGAATATACTCCTCATTACTTAGCTGCTCTCGGTTGTCAAATAGAAAAGGCCATACTCCATTTTCCTTACTCCAATCCTCTGTGAGAGGGGTATCTATTTTATATGTATATAAATAAGTAGCTTCTCTCTTCATTTCTAAATATTTTCCTTGGCATTTAGGGCATATCAAAGGACTATTTACATCCATAAACTACATTCCCTTCTATCAGTTTTATAGTATTATTTCCTTGATTAGAAAGATATATAATAAAGAATAAAATAATTATTTATTTTAAACTAAATCTAAATAATATATATAAATATTATTTTAAGAAATGATATAATTTATGTGAAAACATATTGATAGACTAATACATAAAGAAAGGAAGAAATAAAATGCTAAAAATAAATAATCTTTCTAAAACATATAAAGGTGGGAAAAAAGCAGTAGACAATCTTAGCTTAAATATTGAAAGGGGAGATATATATGGATTTATAGGCCATAATGGGGCAGGTAAGACCACAACTATAAAATGTGTTACTGGAATATTAGATTTTGATGAAGGAGATATCTTTATAGATGGCATTTCCATAAGAGAAAATCCAATAGAATGCAAAAAACTACTAGCGTATATTCCAGACAATCCTGATTTATATGAGAGTATGACGGGAATACAATATTTGAATTTTATTTCAGACATTTTTCGTATCTCTAAAGCAGATAGAGAAAGAAATATCGAAAAGTTTTCTAATTCATTTGAGTTAACAAAAAACTTAGGAGATTTAATATCATCATATTCTCATGGTATGAAGCAAAAGCTTGCTATTATCTCTGCGTTAATTCATGAGCCTAAGCTTTTGATTTTAGATGAGCCCTTTGTTGGATTAGATCCTAAGGCAGCTCACATTTTAAAGGAATACATGAAGGAAATGTGTCAAAAAGGTAGTGCTATATTTTTCTCTACTCATGTGCTAGAGGTTGCAGAAAAGCTCTGCAATAAAATTGCGATCATTAAAGATGGAAAGCTAATTGCTAGTGGAGAAACACAGAAAGTAAAAGGTGATAGCTCCCTTGAGAGAGTTTTTTTGGAGGTTACTGATAATGAACAATACTAAATTACTTATAAAAGCTAGTATTATTAATTCCTTTGGCTTAAATAAATTTTTAAAGGAGACCTCTAAATCTGAAAAAACAAAAATGATTTTTATAGGGATAGCTATTTTATGGGCATTCGTTGCCGTATTTGCTTCATCCTTTGCTTACTCTTATATGGTATCAGATGTTTTATTTCAGCTTGATGCATTAAACATACTGCTTGTTATAGCCTTTATAAATGTAAGTATAATTTCATTATTTATGAGTATATATAAGGCTTCAGGATATTTATTTTCATTTAAAGACTATGATTTACTCATGTCTTTACCAGTAAGCACATCACAGGTTCTTATTAGTAAGCTATTGCTACTTTATAGCTCTAATTTAATAGTATCTATAATAATAGGGTTACCACCATTGATTGTTTATGGAATAAAATCCTCAAGCACTTTTCTATACTATGTATTTGCACTTATAGCCATGTTTCTTATACCTTTTATTCCGCTTATTATAGGTTCAGGGCTATCTTTTATATTGGGAAAGATATCTACAAGATTTAAGTTTACAAATCTTATTATGATAATAGGCTCCTTTGCTTTAATTTTAATATTAATGCTAGGCTCCTTTTCAATCAATAATATATCAACAGAATTTATTCAAAGCTCTGCAGAGCTTATGGGCAGCATATCAAAGGCTTATTTTCCCATTGTATTTTTTGTTAACGCTTTAGAAAAATTAGAAGCACTTTCCTTACTTTTATTTATACTAAGTGCTTTAATCCCATTTGTTATTTTTCTTCTAATATTTGTAAATAGCTTTAAAAATATTAACTCTAAAATGAATGAGAGCTTTAAAGAGGCTAACTATAAGATGAGCTCATTAAAGGTATCTTCTTCATTAATAGCCTTATACAAAAAAGAAATTAATTTTTACTTTTCATCCTATATATATGTTGTTAACACAGGTATAGGTGTCATAATGATGACTATATTTACTATAAGCATGGCAATACTTGGTGAAGAAAAATTAGCTCAAGATTTAGAAATGCCTATGATAAGTCAATTTGTGGTTCCTGCTGCTATTGCTATTATGTCTTTATGTATATGCCTTACCTGTACAACTGCGTCTTCAATATCTCTCGAGGGGAAAAACATATGGATAGTAAAATCCTTACCTATAAAAATAATAGAAATTATAAAAAGCAAAATACTTGTCAATTTAACAGTTATTTTGCCCCTTTTGTTTGTTAATTCTCTGATTCTAGCAGTATCATTTAGGTTAACACTAATATCCTATATATTGTTTTTGGCTATACCGACGCTGTATGCTTTTTTAATCTCAATGACAGGGATAATAGTTAATCTGCACCTTCCAAAGCTAGAATGGAAATCTCATATGGTAGTTGTAAAGCAAAGTGCTAGTGTTGTTGTTACAATGCTGATAGGGATATTATCGGTGCTTATTCCTATATTTATATTTTATCTCACTGAACCTACAAATTTTAACGTTTTTTCATTCTATTTAACCATAGCTTTACTAATGGTGAATTTATTACTATGGTCTATTATTAAAGCTGAGGGAATAAAAATTTTCGCCAAGCTTTAACAATGTTTTTAACTAGTTTCCCAAACCTTGTTTATTGTGGTATTATTATATAAGTATATATTTATATGTAGTCGAAAAAA
This sequence comes from Proteiniborus ethanoligenes, assembly GCF_900107485.1. Lineage (NCBI taxonomy): Bacteria > Bacillati > Bacillota > Clostridia > Eubacteriales > Proteiniborus > Proteiniborus ethanoligenes. Next base: position 22,090 of record NZ_FNQE01000026.1, on the reverse strand, counting down.
GAATTATACAATATCTTTAGTGATTCAACTTAAATATATGGTTAGGAAGGTAAAGTTTATATGACTGATATTGCTGCTAAAATAATACCTATACTTTTATTAATTTCATTGGGATGTTTTTTTAGGTATAAAAATACATTTAAACAAACTACTATTGATGAAGTAAAGAAACTAGTAATTGACATTGCATTTTCGGCAGTTTTATTTATAACCTTTTTGAATATGGAACTGAGGAAGGAGTATTTTTTAGTTTCAATTATCATATTTCTCATGTTGACCCTATTCTATTTTGCAGGAATAATGCTTAATATGATAAAGCTTATTAAACATTCCTTAATACCTTTTTTTTCATCTGGATTTGCTTTTGGTTTCCTAGGTATACCCCTATTTTCAACTATTTTTGGTGTTGAAAACCTAGGGAAGCTATCAATACTTGGTATTGGGCATGAGTTCTTCATATGGCTTTTGTTTTATACCCTTTTAAAAATAAAATTAGGAAATCAAAAATTTTCAGTGGAAACGGGAATACAAATTTTTAAATCTCCTGTTATAATTAGTATAACCTTAGGAATTATCTTAAATTTAACAGGACTTGGGACAAGCATTCATTACAATCCGATAGCAAAAGGCCTGTATACAACGATAGAGTATTTATCAAATTTATCTACTCCATTAATATTAATTATTATAGGCTATGGCTTAAGGTTTAATAAGAAATATATGAAGCAAAGCGTACTATTTATAATGATTAGATTTATAGTCATTCTGTCAATTGGATATTTTATGAAAATATTTGTTATAAATAAAATTGTTGCACCAGACTTAATGTTTGATTATGCATATTTTACTTTTTTAATATTACCATCTCCTCTTACACTGCCAATATTTGTTGGGGCTTCTAGCACACAAGAATATGAGGAATTGGCTAATAATACTGTTGTACTTAATACAGTAGTAAGTATTGTTATTTTTATCATATTTGTATTAACAATAAATATTTAATCAAATTGGTGTAGGTAGAATTTATTTCTACCTATCTTTTTATGCAAAAGAACTTGACACAATAAGCTTCAACAAAAGCTAACTTGCAGTGGAATCACAGAAGCTTTTGTGAGCATTTTAGATAATTCACATAAGAATACTATTAAAAAGAAGTAAAAACAAGATTATTAAAGTAAAGCTAGTAATAGAGTAAAAAAGTCATGAAGAAGCTATTTAATTTGACGGATTATTAAGGAAATCTAAGTTTGAGTATTTTCAATAAAATGTATAATATTAGAATATACTATATAAGTATAATAAAATAATAAAATTAGAGGTGTTTTTTAATGAACTCAAAAAGTTCTGACAGTGAAGATAGTGACAGTGATAATAATTGTGATAGCGAAGCACATAATAATTCAATATTAAAGCTATCACATTACAAGAAAGAGATAATGATTAATATTACAGATGAGAAAGGAGTAATTGGATACATTAGAGGTGTTTTACTGAATGTAGACAATATTCTTAGAGAATTAAAATCAGATGAAGTTTTAAAGGTTCTAGAATTTACTGATAAAGAAGAGGAGGAGGAAATCAAGACCTTTTATATCCAAGTATTATCAAAAGAAAATCGTAAGGATAATGCGTTTTATATTACAGAGCTTTTTATTGATAAGGAATATAGAGGTCAAGGAATAGGTAGAAAAATTTTCAAGCAGTTACCTCGATTTTTAAGTAAAAATATAAGTGAACCTGTATCTTGTATATATTTAATGCCTGGCCCCTTAGAAAGGATAAACGGGGAAGTTGAATATATAATGAATCCAAAAGATGAACAAATGATACTATTAAAGCATAAGCTTATAAGATTTTATGAATCAGTGGGATTTAAGAGGATTGGAGAAACTGATTTTTATTATAAGGAAAAGGTAAGTTAAATTAATCAGCCTATTCAGCATGAATAGGCTGATTAATTTTGTGAAATATAGTATAATAATAGACTATAAGTCTTATCTGCTTATTATATCAACTATTGAAATAAAATCAGGTATTTAATAACAAAAGGAGAGATGCAATTGAAAGACAAAAAAGAAACTATATTTACAAAACCATATATGATTATGATATTAGGACTTATAAGCTGTTTTTTATGGGGAAGTGCCTTTCCTTCAGTAAAGATAGGCTATAAACTATTTGATATTGGTGCTGAGGACACCTTTCAAAAAATAGTTTTTGCAGGATACAGATTTTTTATATCTTCAATTATGATATTTGTATTTTCATTAGTCACAGGAAGGACAATAAAAATTAAAAAAGAAGACATATCTAAGGTAGGCTTCCTAGGTCTTTTACAAACATCTATACAGTATGTATTTTTCTATATTGGTCTTTCAAATACTAGTGGTACAAAAGGTTCTATACTTGCTGCTACGACTACATTCTTTAGTGTAATATTAGCCCACTTTTTCTATGAGGAGGACAGACTAAATGCTAAAAGAATAATGGGAGTATTATTAGGCTTTGCAGGAGTAGTTATTGTAAATTTAAAGGGTGGAGCCTTTCAAGGTGGTTTTAGATTTACAGGAGAAGGGTTTATTATTATCTCTAGCCTAGTAGGCGCATTAGCAGGCATATACACTAAAAAAATAGCTAAAAACATATCACCCTTTGCCGTATCTGGCTATCAACTATTTTTAGGTTCATTGTTATTAATACTAGCAGGTTTTTTAGGGGGAGGAAGAGGACTAGTGCTCACTTCTAACAACTGGATGCTGCTATTATACTTAGGATTTATTTCTGCATGTGCCTTTACCTTATGGACAATTTTGTTAAGGTATAATGGAGTTGGGAAGGTTTCTATTTATAAGTTCTCTGTACCCTTGTTTGGAGTATTCTTATCATACATTTTCCTAGGGGAAAGACTTTTGGGGTTTAATGTAATAATATCAGTTATATTAGTTTCTGCTGGAATAATTTTAATAAACAAGGAATAAAAGAAGACTTTGACAAATTTCATTTAGGTCAAGCTCTATTATATTTAAAAATTAAAGTATAACTTTCCTATTCGTTATAAAAAAATCATAAATATATGTCTATAATGTGATAATATATTAGTAGAATAATGTGATTGCAATATGATGAAAAACAATTCAAATATTCTAAAATGTATATAAGGAGGAATATTCGTGGAAAGAGCAGTGGGTACAACCGCAAGAGGAATTAGAGCTCCTATTATAAAAGAGGGGGATGATTTAGTAAATATAGTAGTAGATTCTCTACTAAAAGCAATGAAAACAGAAAATTTTAGCATTAAAGATAGAGATGTAATAGGTATAACTGAATCTTTAGTAGCAAGAGCTCAGGGTAATTATGCTACAATACATGACATAGCATATGACATAAGTAGAAAATTTAAAGGCGATATAGCTGTACTTTTTCCAATATTAAGCAGAAATAGATTTTCTTTAATATTAAAGGGTATCGCTTTAAGTGGCAAAAAGGTTTATTTGTTTTTAAATTATCCATCAGATGAGGTGGGTAACCATATTATGGATGTCGATGTTATGGATGAACTAGGTGTTAATCCTTATACTGATATTTTAAGTGAAGAAAAGTATAGAGAGCTTTTTGGTGAAAAAGTAGAACATCCTTTTACAGGTATAGATTATGTAAGCTATTATGAAGGCATTTCATCAAATAATAATATAGAAATAATTTTAGCAAATGACCCAAGAGTGGCTTTAGACTATACTAAAGAAATATTAGTGGCTAATATTCATGAAAGAAAAAGAACAAAGAGAATTTTAAAAGATGCAGGAGCAGAAACTATATATGGTCTAGATGATATTTTAAATATATCTATTAATGGTAGTGGATTTAATCCGGATTATGGCTTGCTTGGTTCTAATACTGCTACAGAAGAAAAGGTAAAACTATTTCCTAAAGATTGTCAAGAATTAGTAACTAATATACAAAAAGCTATAAAGGATAAAACAGGCAAGCAGGTGGAAGTCATGGTGTATGGAGACGGAGCTTTTAAAGACCCGGCAGGTAAAATATGGGAGTTGGCTGACCCAGTAGTATCACCAGGCTATACTGATGGACTTAAAGGAACACCAAATGAAATAAAGCTAAAATATATTGCAGACAATGAGCTTAGCGAACTTAATGAAAATGAAAGAGAAGAAGCAATAAAACAGAAGATAAGAGAAAAAGAATCTAATTCAGCAGGTAAGGCCGAAACCTTAGGAACTACTCCTAGACAGCTAACAGATCTTTTAGGGAGTTTATGTGACCTTATAAGTGGAAGTGGAGACAAGGGTACTCCTATAGTACTTATACAAGGATATTTTGATAGCTATGCAGCAGAGTAATAGTTTACTCTGCTTTCTTTATGACTAACCAATGAGCGAGTCAAATTGTAGGTAGGCCCGCAACGAGTACCAACCTTATTGTAGGTTTATGACAAGAGTGTCCGTTAGGACCAAATTTATAATAGCGAGAGGGAACAAATAAATTTGTGTTGCGAGACTTTGATTTATTTATAATCAGGGTACACTAACAAATTTATTATCCTTAATATAAAATCTCCATAGAAAATCCCTTGCTTCTTCAGCATAATCTATACCTATCCTCTTTGTTTCTACTATATCAAAAGAAACTTCTTTTACAGAGCAAATATAAAGTCTATTTCCAGTTAAATCTTCACCATTTATATCCCTAGTTATTCCTAAGGCCTGACATAGTTTACCAGGCCCGTTAGTTAAAGCTATAATTTGAGAACCTTTCAATTTCTCATAGGGCTTATTAAATCTATTCAATGACATTGCTTCCAGACCTTCTATTGGCTCTAATCCCCTTATAAGAACTGCTTGGGCTATTTCTTTTTCTGCCGCCACTACATTAAAGCAATTATACATACCATAAATCAAATATACATATGCATGCCCTTCTTCTCCATACATGGCCTCTGTTCTAGGAGTTCTTCTACCATTATAGGTATGTGCCGCCTTATCATTAAAGCCCATATAAGCTTCTGTTTCTACTATTTTCCCTACTAACCTTTCAGAGTCAGTATTAAACACTAAATACTTACCTAATAAATCCTTCGCAAGAACTAAAGCGCTTTTATTGTAAAAACTTCGCTCCAATTTTTTCATAACATCACCTTCCTTAGGTACATTAATTTTTTTCTTTTGAATTTTAGACTAAAGACAATCTATATTAAAGAGTCTCAAAATTTGAAGGGAACCAGGGTTTTGAGACTTTGCTTACAAGGCAAGATTCTATTCCTTATATAATTATTATAGCATTTTGTAATTATAATATTAGTGAATTACCATAATCTAAATGGTATAATGATTAATGAACATAATAAAACCCTAATATTACTTGAGATTATAGGGAAAGGAGATATTTCTATGATTAAACTAAAGGGTATTGAAAAAATGAATGATAAACAAAGGCTAGACTATTTACTTCTGACTCTAGAAGGGCAATTAAGCTCTGAAAAAGATCCTCTAGCTAACCTTTCAAATGCTTCTGCACTTATATATGCTATTATAGATAGACTTAATTGGGCAGGGTTTTATTTGTTGAGGGGAGAAGAGCTAGTACTAGGTCCTTTTCAAGGGCTGCCAGCATGTAATAGAATTAAGCTTAGTGCAGGAGTATGTGGTGCGGCAGCAAGAACAAGAGAGACTCAAATTGTGCCAAATGTGCATAATTTCCCGGGACATATTGCCTGTGATTCAGCATCAAACTCTGAGCTGGTTGTTCCAATAGTAAAGGATAATAAGGTCTATGGAGTTCTTGATTTAGATAGTCCTGAATTTGATAGATTTACAGAGCTAGAAGGAGAATATTTTGAGAGATTTGTTGAAAAGCTTAATCAATACATAGATTGGAACAAAATATAATACAGAAAGTTTCTATCTAGTTATTAATAAACCCTTCCGTAATAATCATGCTGTTCAAAGCCACAGAGCTTATGAACAGTATGATTATTAAGAAGGGTTTTAATTTATTATTTTCTATTAGCCTTTTCTACAGTTAGCTTTTTTCCTTTTATTCTAAAGTTTTTTGATGGAGATAATACTTCATCAACATATTCATAAGGAATATCTACAAAAGAAAATTTATCAAATATATCTATAGCACCTATTAATTTACCGGAAAGACTAGTTCTAGATGCAATAGCCTCTACTATATGCTTTGGCTGTATTCTGTCTTTTCTACCCATGTTTACGAATAGTCTAACCATTCCTTTTTCCGCACCAGTATCTTCATAGTTATATGTATCAGCTTGAGAAAAATCATTTTTACTATTCTGAGTGACTAAAGTTTTTAATAATGCTGCTGCTATGTCTATAGTAGTTATATAGTTCTCTTGATTTTCTAGGTGAACATCTTCAAGAATTTTGTCAATATATCCTACATATTTGCCAAGATTATTTTTAGCTATAACATTTTTTAAGTCCTTTAATACATTGTTGACTTTACTTTCTTCAATATCAGATAGTGAAGGTGGCTTCATAAGAACTATTTTTGATTTAGTGTATCTTTGGATATCTTTTAATCTGTAAAATTCTCTTCCAGCTACAAAAGTATAAGCTACACCAGTTTTGCCAGCTCTACCAGTTCTACCAATTCTGTGAACATAATACTCTTCGTCATTAGGGATATCGTAGTTAAACACTGCTTCAACATTATCTACATCAATACCACGTGCAGCCACATCAGTAGCAACTAATATTTCAATAGACCCATTTCTAAATCTAGACATTACTCTGTCACGTTGTGATTGCTTCATATCTCCATGGAGTGCTTCAGCCATATATCCTCTAGATTGAAGACTGGAAGTAAGTTCATCTACTCGTTTTTTTGTGTTACAAAATACAAGAGACAGCTTTATACCCTCTTTATCAATTATTCTAGATAAAAGATCTAATTTTGATGCTTCCCTAACCTCCAAATAATATTGCTCAATATTTGGTACAGTAAGTTCTTTATGAACAGCCTTAACCAAAACTGCATCCTTTTGATATTTAGCTGTTAAATCCATTATTTCCTTAGACATAGTAGCAGAGAAAAGAATTGTTTGCCTTTCTTGTGGTACCTTCTCTAAAATCTCGTCAATATCTTCTCTAAATCCCATATTTAACATTTCATCTGCTTCATCTAAGATTACCATTTTTAAGTCTACAAGCTTAATAGTACGCCTTCTCATATGGTCCATCAATCTTCCTGGAGTTCCAATAATAATCTGTGGGCGTTTTTTTAACGCAGCTATTTGACGCTCGATAGGTTGACCACCATATACAGGTAATATTCTAATACCTTTTTTGTATTTTGATACTTCCTTTAATTCCTCAGATATTTGTATAGCTAATTCTCTAGTAGGAGATAAGATTAATGCTTGTATATTTTCATTACTTGGTTCTACCATTTCAATAGTAGGTATACCAAAAGCACATGTTTTTCCCGTACCAGTTTGAGCTTGACCTATAACATCCTTTCCATCCATTATATGAGGAATAGATTGAGATTGTATTGGTGTTGCCTCCTCAAATCCCATTTCACTTACTGCTTTTTCTATCTCTTTAGATAGATTTAATTCTCCAAAAACTAAATTCTTCATAATTCATTCCCTTTTCTCTATATTTTTATAACGAATAGGAAAGTTCTCCTTTGATTTATTTTAAAAGAACCTTCCGTCAATTAATAGTATAAACAAAAATCATATATAAAATAAGTATAATTAACTATTTTTTTCAAACTTCATGTTTAAACCATACTAATTATATTTGATTTCATTTACAATAGCAACAAAAATTATCACACTTTGTGTTTTCATAAATAAACCTTGCATATATAGTTATAAGTATATGTTATAATGTAATAGTAAAAAAAACAAACAAGAAATTCTTTTAGTAGTATTCAGGAATAGAAAATAATATTTAGCCCACCCAAATAAGGGTATAAAATATGATATACTATATTAATATTGCAATTTCACATAGAAAGTAGAGGTGGTTTAGATGAAGTTGTGTTCTATATGCAAAAAAAATGTTGCAGTTATGCTTACAACAAAAATAGAAAATGGGAAAACTGAAATTACTGGAATATGTATGGAATGTGCGAAAAAAATGGGACTTCCAGTTATAGACCAATTAATTGGGCAGATGAATATGAAACCTGAGGAGATTGAAAATATTACAAATCAAATGAATTCTATTCTTCAAAATATGGAGGATGGAGACTTTGAAAATATAGAATCAGAGAATCCTTTTTTAAGCATATTAAAAGATATTGTTCCAGATAAAAAGGAAGAATATGAGCCAAAGGCTAAAAGCATAGATTCTGAAATCAAGGAAAAAGATTCCAGTGCAAAAGCAGAGAAAAAACCTTCTAGAAAAAAGAAGAAATATTTAGATACCTATGGTACAAATTTAACAGATAAAGCAATGGACAAACAGATAGATAAAATAATAGGAAGAAATAGAGAAATAGATAGAGTTATTCAAATATTAAATAGAAGAACAAAAAATAACCCTGTGCTAATTGGTGAGCCTGGAGTTGGTAAAACTGCAATAGCAGAAGGCTTAGCAGTTAAAATAGTTGACAAACAAGTTCCAGCAAAGCTATTTGATGCAGAAATATATTTACTAGACTTAACGGCTATTGTAGCTGGAACTCAGTTTAGAGGCCAATTCGAAGGGCGTATGAAGGCTATTATTGATGAAGCAAAAGAGTTTGGGAATATAATATTAGTTATTGATGAAATTCATAATATTATGGGTGCTGGAGAAGTTCATGGAGGAGTTATGAATGCGGCTAATATTCTTAAGCCTTCACTTGCAAATGGAGAAATACAAGTTATAGGAACTACAACATTAGAAGAATATAGAAAGCATATAGAAAAGGATTCTGCATTAGAACGAAGATTTCAACCAGTTCTTGTTGAAGAGCCTACTATTGACGAAGCAATCGAAATATTAAAGGGAATAAAGGGATACTATGAAGATTATCATAAGGTTCAGATACCTGATGATGTCATAGATACAGCTGTTAGACTTTCTGAAAGATATATTTCCGATAGATTTTTGCCTGACAAAGCTATTGATGTAATTGATGAAGCGGGCTCAAGAGTAAACTTAAGAAATCAAGGATTTGTTGAGCTAGAGGTATTAAAGGAAGATTTAAAGAAGGTACAGGAGCTAAAAGAAGCTGCTGCTAATTCTGACAATTATGAAAAAGCAGCAGAATATAAAATGGAAGAGTATAGAATAGAGGATAAGATTAAGAAAATAGAAAAAGAATGCTGTGAAATCCAAGTAACCTTTGATGACATTGCTTATGTAATAGAAGCTTGGACTAAGATACCTGTACAGAGAATCACTAAAGAGGAAGCAGCTAAGCTTTTAAGCCTAGAAGATATCCTACACAAAAGAGTTGTTGGACAGCATGAAGCAATAGTGAGCTTGTCTAAGGCAATACGAAGAAACCGTTCAGGCTTTAGGAAAAAGAAAAAGCCAGCATCCTTCATATTTGTTGGACCTACGGGAGTAGGGAAAACAGAGCTTGCTAAGGCACTTGCCTGTGAACTTTTTGGTAGCGAAGAAGCAATGATACGTATAGACATGTCAGAATTTATGGAAAAACATACAGTATCAAAGCTTATAGGAGCACCTCCAGGATATATTGGCTATGATGAAGGAGGACAGCTAACTGAAAAGGTTAGAAGAAAACCATATTCCGTTATTTTATTAGATGAAATAGAAAAAGCACATCCAGATGTATTTAATATGCTTCTTCAAATATTAGAGGATGGGAGACTAACAGATAGTCAGGGTAGAACTGTTTTCTTTGAAAATACTGTTATTATCATGACATCCAATGCTGGAACGAGCTTTAACACAAGCACATTTGGATTTGCTGGAGATGGGTATGTAGCTTTAGAAAGCAGAGTAAATGACGCCTTAAAGCAAGCCTTTAGACCAGAGTTCTTAAACAGAGTAGATGAAACCATTGTATTTACGCATCTTTCTAATGAAGAACTACGTCAAATAGTAGATTTAATGCTTAAAGAAGTGGTTGGGGACGTAGAAGAAAAGGGCTTTAATCTCTATGTATCAGATGAGGCTAAGGATTTACTAGTTAAAAAAGGGTATGATCAGAAATATGGTGCTCGTCCATTAAGAAGAGCTATACAAAGATATATAGAAGATGAAATAGCAGAATTGTATTTAAAGGATAAATTTAAGGATGGATATACTATAAATATAGATGTAGAAGATGATAAGATAGTTGTAAAGTAAGCTGCTGAAAAATTCAGCAGTTTGTTTTTTAAAGACATAGCTTTTTACCTTGTAGTAGTAAATATATTATGGTAGAATTCAAAAAAACACATTAAAATTCATATAAGGAGAGTATGAATATTTATGAAAGAATATAGCATGTTTGACATATTAGGACCTATTATGGTAGGACCTTCTAGTTCACATACAGCAGGAGCAGCTAGGCTTGGAAAAGTTGCTAAATATATTGCAGGTGAAGATATCGAATCTGTAACCTTCTATCTTCATGGTTCTTTTGCTAAAACCTACAAGGGACATGGTACAGATAAAGCATTAGTAGCTGGAATTCTTGGTATGGAGCCATATGATGAAAGATTGAAAAGTTCATTACAAATAGCAGAGGAAAAAAATATTAAAGTTTCATTCCAGGAAGCGGACCTAGGGAATCAACATGAAAACACTGTAAAAATTGTATTTAATAAAAAAGAAGGAAGCAAAACGGAGGTCACAGGCTCATCTATAGGTGGAGGAAATATAATAATTACAAATGTAGATGGTTATAATGTTAAAATAACAGGAGATCATCCTACTCTAATTATTGTGCAAAATGATAAAAAAGGGATTATAAGCAGTGTTACTACATGCCTTTCACAAAACAATATTAATATAGGAATAATGAAGGTTAAAAGAAAGAAAAAGGGTGTAGAGGCTTCTATGATTATTGAAACAGATGATGAAATCACTGAAGAAGTAATATCTAAGCTGAATAGTATGGAGGATGTTATTTCTGTAAAAGTGATTAATCCAGTTAAGGAGAGGTGATAATGTGTATAACCATGGATACGAGCTACTTAAATTAGCAGAAGAACAAAATAGTAAAATATCTCAAATAGCAGTAAAGAGAGAATGTGAGCTTACTGAACTATCAGAATCAGAGTTAAGAGATAGGATGAAAAATGTTTTAGATGTAATGATAAATTCATCAACAAAGAGCATAGAAGAAGAAGTTAAATCAGTAGGTGGAATTATTGGAGGAGATGCAAAAAGAGTTGATATCTATAGGAAAAAGAGAAAAACAATTTGTGGTGATGTGATTAATAGAGCCATGGCTAGAGCCTTATCATGCTCAGAAGTTAATGCTGCAATGGGAAGGATATGTGCAGCTCCTACTGCTGGCTCCTGTGGCATTATTCCTGCTACTATTATTACTGTTGCAGAAGAGCTAGGATTAAACCAAGAAGCTATGATAGATGCTATGTTCACATCTGCAGGAATAGGGACTATAATAGCACAAAATGCTACGGTATCAGGTGCCGAAGGTGGTTGCCAAGCAGAGTGTGGTTCAGCAGCGGCTATGGCCGCAGCTGCTATAGTAGAAATGGCAGGTGGAACACCAGAAATGTGTCTTAATGGGGCTGCTATTGCTTTAAAAAATATTTTAGGCTTAGTATGTGATCCAATAGCTGGTCTTGTAGAAGCTCCTTGTGCCAAAAGAAATGCTTCTGGTGCTGCAAATGCAATGATTTCAGCAGACTTAGCATTAGCAGGAGTTAAGAGTATAATTCCATTTGATGAAGTAGTAGAAGCTATGTATAAAGTAGGTAGATCACTCCCTATAGAGTTAAGGGAGACTGCTTTAGGAGGACTAGCTGCAACAGAAACAGGAAAAATGATAAATAAAAGGATTTTTGGAGAGTAAAGGGATGACATTGATGAATAATAATAATAACATTAAAGTAGTAGTAGGCATGTCTGGAGGTGTAGATTCTTCAGTAGCTGCATATATATTGAAAGAGCAGGGATATGATGTATTAGGCATATTCATGAAAAACTGGGATGAATCTGATGAAAATGGAGTATGTACTGCAGAAAAAGATTATGAAGATGTGAGGAGAGTCTCTGCACAATTAGACATACCATACTATACAGTAAATTTTACAAAGGAATATTGGGACAGAGTATTTTCATATTTTCTTGAGGAATATAAAAAAGGAAGAACACCTAATCCGGATGTTATGTGTAATAAGGAAATAAAATTCAAAGCCTTTTTAGAATATGCCTTAAAGCTTGGCGCAGACTATATTGCAACAGGTCATTATGCTAGAGTAGATTATACAGATGGAGAGTATAAACTTTTAAGAGGAGTAGACAATAATAAAGATCAAACATATTTCCTATGTACATTAGGTCAATATCAATTATCAAAAAGTATGTTTCCTATTGGGCAGTTAGAAAAATCAGAGGTTAGAAGTATTGCAGAAGAACAAGGATTTGTAACTGCAGATAAAAAGGATAGTACGGGCATATGCTTTATAGGTGAAAGAAATTTTGACGAATTTTTAGACAAATATCTTCCTGCTCAACCTGGAGATATTATGTCTTTAGATGGTGAAGTATTAGGAAAGCATAGTGGATTGATGCATTACACATTAGGTCAAAGAAAAGGATTAGGCATAGGTGGCGTTGGCAGTGGGGAGCCATGGTTTGTTGCAGACAAGGATTTGGAAAAGAATATTCTATATGTTGTTCAAGGAGATAAACATCCTATGCTATATTCTAATGGACTTTTAGCTACTGACCTTCACTGGGTAAGTCATAGACCAAAGGCAGAAATCTTCAATTGCACTGCAAAATTCAGATATAGACAGCAGGACAATGAAGTAACAGTGTATTTAACTGGTGATAATACATGTAAGGTCATGTTTAAGAAGCCTCAAAAGGCTGTGACACCTGGTCAGGCAGTAGTATTCTACAATGGGGATGAATGTTTAGGTGGAGGAACAATTGACGAAATAATAAGAGAATAAAATAGACTTAAAATCATAATTAGAGGGAGATGATGAATTGAGTACGGTGCTTAATAATCTTGAACCAAAGGCTGTATTTAGTTTTTTTGAGGATTTAACTCAAATACCGAGATGCTCTGGAAATGAAAAGAGAGTAAGTGATTATTTAGTTGATTTTGCAAGAAAGCGTAAACTAGAAGTAATACAAGACGAAGCATTAAATGTTATTATAAAGAAGCCTGGAACTAAGGGATATGAAAATGCTCCAGTAGTGATTCTACAAGGACATATGGACATGGTTTGCGAAAAAAATAATGATACGGAGCATGATTTTTCTTCTGAACCATTGAAGCTGCGAATTGAAGATGACTTAGTCATGGCCACAGGCACTACATTAGGTGCAGATAATGGTATTGCAGTAGCTTATGCATTAGCTATTCTCGATTCAGATACAATTTCTCATCCACCATTAGAAGTCCTTATAACTACTGAAGAAGAAACTGGTATGGGTGGAGCAAATAACCTAGACCCTAATAATTTAAAAGGTAAGATATTAATAAATATGGACTCAGAGGAAGAGGGAACCCTATTAGTAAGCTGTGCAGGTGGAATAAAAAGTAGAATTAGTATACCTATTGAATGGGATAAACCATTAGAGGACTTAGTCCAGTACGAGCTAAGAGTTAGAGGATTAAAAGGCGGACATTCTGGAATAGATATTAATAAAGAGAGAGGTAACTCTAACAAGATTTTAGGTAGAATAATATACAATATATCCCAAAATAAGCCAATATACTTAGCTCAAATCAATGGTGGAGCAAAAATGAATGCCATACCAAGAGAAAGTGATGCAGTAGTATTAGTAAGTAGTAAGGACAAGGAAAGCTTTGAAAATGAAATAAAAGAGTGGAATAAGATAATCAGGCATGAATTAAAGGCAGTAGATCCAGATGTTACAGTTGAGCTAAATATGTCGAGCTCTAATTATGATAGGATATTCTCTAAGGAAACTATGGAAAAGGTTATAACGGCATTAGTGTTGATTCCTAATGGGGTTCAAACCATGAGCATGGAAATACAAGGTTTAGTTCAGAGTTCTACAAACTTAGGCGTTGTGACTACTAAAGAAAATGAAGTCATACTTGAAAACGCCATTAGAAGTTCAGTTAGAACATTGAAGCTAGATGTTGTCAGAAAGCTAGAGGCATTGGCTAAGCTAATCAACGCTAATATTGTAAATGATGGTGATTATCCTGCTTGGGAGTATAGAGAAGACTCATATATTAGACAGGTGTTTGTAAACTGCTATAAAAAAATCCATGGAAAAGAACCAAAAATCACAGCAATTCATGCAGGCCTTGAATGTGGACTATTTGATGAAAAACTGGATAATGTTGATATGATATCTTTAGGACCAAATATGTCTGATGTCCATACTCCAAATGAACGTTTAAGTATTTCATCAACTAGAAGAGTTTGGGAATATTTGCTAGAGGTATTGAAAGAGATTAAGTAGTATGAATAATTTTTAGTTTTTTTGCTAGAAACTATATACTAATATTAGTAAATAATATATTATAAGAGTATACATTACATATGTATAAATAATTTATAAAGGAGAATAAAAATATGACTGATAATAAACATAAAGATGGTTGTGGCTGTGATCACAATCATGATCATAATGACTGTGGGTGTGACCATGATCATATGGAAATAATGCATTTATCTTTAGATGATGGAACAGAAATGGAATGTCAGGTTGTAGGTATATTTGGTGTAGAAGATAAGGAGTACATAGCTCTTCTTCCATTAGATGAAGAAAGTGTTCTACTTTACGGCTACAATGAAACAGAAGAAGGAGTAGAACTGTTAAATATTGAAGATGATAGTGAATATGATCTTGTAGTAGAGGCTTTCTACGAGCTATTCAGTGATGACGAAGAATATGAAGATGATTATGATGAGGATGAAGAAGAATAATATATAAGAAATATAAGTACTTCGGGATAAAAACGAAGTACTTATATTTTATAACTATATGGAGGGATATAATATGACAAAGGAACAAGTTTTTGCAAAAGAGCTTATTGATTTTATATATGATAGCCCAAGTAATTTTCATGTAGTAGAAAATATAAAGGATAAGTTAAATAAAAAAGGCTTTAAAGAGCTTAATATTAGAGATAGATGGAATATAGAAAAGGGTGGTAAATATTATATAGTTAAAAATGGTACAGCCATTATATCCTTAGTAATAGGTCAAGGTGAAATAGAGGAAGATGGATTTAGAATAATAGGTGCCCATACAGATGCTCCAACCTTTAGAATAAAGCCAAGCCCAGAAATCCTTGTTGAAAATAATTATCTAAAGCTTAATGTAGAGGCCTACGGTGGTCCTATATTATCAACCTGGCTAGATAGACCCTTAGGCTTAGCAGGAAGAGTTTCCTTAAAAGCACAAAACCCACTATATCCAGCTACAAGACTTTTGAATATTAATAGACCAGTCCTTATAATACCTAATCTTGCTATACACATGAATAGAAAAGTAAATGAAGGAGTAGAGCTAAACAAGCAAAAGGATATGCTACCATTAGTATCCTTAATCAATGAAGAATTTTCAAAAAACAATTTTTTAATAAAATTAATAGCAAAAGAGTTAAATGTAGAAGCTGATGAAATAATAGATTTTGACATATTCCTATATGAATTTGAAAAAGGAAGCATTGTTGGATTAAATAATGATTTTATTTCATGTGGCAGGTTAGATGACCTAGCTATGGTACATGCTGGTATAGAGGCAATAGGAGAATGTAATCCATCAAATGCTACAAATGTAATGGTATGCTTTGATAATGAAGAAGTTGGAAGTAGCACAAAACAGGGAGCAGATTCCCCAATGCTTAGAACTGTACTAGAAAGAGTAGTATATGCACTTGGCAAAGATAAAGAGGATTTCTTTAGAGCATTATATAGTTCATTTATTATTTCTGCAGACATGGCCCATGCACTTCATCCAAATCACACAGACGTTCACGATCCTACAAACAGACCTATTATTAACAAAGGACCTGTAATAAAGATTAATGCAAATCAAGCATACACAACTGATAGCAATTCAAGTGCTGTTTACGAAATGATATGTGAAAAAGCAGAAATCCCTGTTCAAAAATTTGTGAATCGCTCTGATTTAAGAGGTGGCTCCACTATTGGACCAATTTCATCTACACATATTGATATTCCTTCTGTGGACATAGGTAACCCAATGCTTTCAATGCATTCCATAAGAGAATTAGGAGGAGTATTAGATCATTATTACATTAAAAAATCCTTTGATGAGTTTTATAAGATATAACTGTTTTTTGGCTTATGTAAAGCAAAGGGTGATTTAAATGTCTATTATAACAAAAATTGAACGGCAAAAAAAGAATATTAGAAGATATTCAATTTATCTAGACCAGGAGTATTCTTTTTCTGTCAGTGAAGATACATTAATAAAGCTAGGGTTAAAAAAAGACATGATTGTTGATAGAAATCAAATAGACAATATTTTAAAGCAAGAGGATAATAACGCCTGTAAATCCTATGGGCTAAAATTATTAGGACACAGAGCTAGAAGCGAGAGAGAAATTAGAGATAAGATGTTTAGTAAGGGATATTGCCAAGAACATATTGAGGATGCTATAAAATATTTAAAAGAATTTAAGTACATTGATGATGAAGAATATGCAAAAATCTATATAAAAGATAGAATGAACAGTAAAAAGCTAGGGCATAAACGAATTAAATATGAGCTGTACCAAAAAGGTATTGATAAAACCCTAATCCAAGATAAAATAAATAAGCTTGTTAATGATGATGAAGAATACGAAAGAGCTTTAGAAACAGCTCAAAGAAAAATGAATACCTCTTATAAAAATGATGATAACCAATCAGCCTATAGAAAGCTGGGCGGATTTCTTCAAAGAAAAGGATTTTCAATGGATACTATTATTAAGGTATTAAACAAAGTACTAAAAAGTCAGGATTATGATTAGCATTAAAGGCAAGGTGATAATGTGAAGTACAAGCTTGTAGCTATTGATTTAGATGGAACTTTGCTCACAGAGAAAAAATCAGTACCATCAGAAAATGCAAAGGTATTAAAAGCCTTATCGGATAAGGGCATTGAAATAGTAATTGCAACTGGAAGGCGATATTGGTCAGCTAGGCATTTTATGGAGCAAATAGGCTTAGAATTAATAGTGGTTGCAAACAATGGCTCAATTTTAAGAAATATGAAAGACGATAGCTTAATTTTACAAAAGTATTTAGATAAAGATGATTTTTATACACTTATAAAAGAAGGAAGAAAGAGAAACTTATTTCCAATTATTCATGCAGACCATTTTGACCAAGATTATGACATAATAATAGAGCTAGATAAACAGGATGAAAAATATTCTTCATATCTACATGATATACCCGATAGATATAAAACAATTGAGGATTTACTCCTATACGAAAACCCTAGGGTTTTATCAGTAGTATTCCCTGGAGAGCTAAATAGGCTAAAGGAATTTTATGATGCTCTTAATATGTATTATGATGAAAAGTATTGCTCCCATATATTGACTAGCCTAACTAAAGTTGGACCCATATTGGAAATAATGGGGCCACTAGGGTCTAAATGGAAAACTCTACTTGATTATGCTAAGAAAAAAGGAATAAAAAAAGAAGAAATAATAGCCATTGGTGACGATGACAATGATATAGAAATGATAAAGAATGCAGGGTTAGGAATAGGTATGAAAAACGCATCCCCGGGAGTTAAACAGGTAGCAGATATAATAACAGACAAAACAAATGATGAGCACGGAGTAGGACATATTTTAACTAAAATATTTAATCTCTAGACAAAGAATCATAATAATTGAGAATACCTGAATAATTATTTGGATAACCTAATATATTTTACTAAAGATTAAAACGGGGGGAGTGGCTATGAAAATATTAACAAGTATTGCTTCCATTTTACTTATAATAGGAGCAATCAACTGGGGACTTGTTGGATTGTTTAACTTAGATTTAGTAGAAGCCGTATTTAGAGGAAGAGATACAGCTGCTGCAAGAATAATATATTCTCTTGTAGGGCTGGCAGGAGTTTACACAATCCTATATTTACTCTTTTAAATTGCAATGAGCAACTTTAGTTATCCGAAAGGACAAAGCTTCAAAGCGTACATCTAAAGCTATAAAATCAAATTTTAAAGAATACTTTGAGGCTTTGTTAATATTTTAAAAAGTCTTACCAAAAATATAACCTCGTTTAATAGACATGAGGTTATATTTTTGATAGTATGAAAATGTATATGGCTTGGCATCATACATATATAAATAAGATGAAAAAAGGAGAGTACATTTAGATGAAAGAGACTAAAGTATTAGCTGTAGTAAATGGTAAAGAAATTACAGAACAGCAAGTAGAATTATTTTTACAAAGCTTAGCACCGCAAGTCGCTGCACAATTTAGCGATAAAGAAGGGAAAACAAAGCTTTTAGAAGAGCTTATAAATCAAGAATTATTTTATTTAGATGCTGTAGATAATAAGCTGGAAAATGAGGAGGACTTCGTAAAGGAGTTTAATCATGTTAAGGAAAACCTATTGAAGCAATATGCAGTTGCTAAAATATTAAATGGTATAACTGCTACAGAAGAAGAAATTAAAGATTATTATGAGAAATATAAAGATATGTTTAAAAAGCCTGAAAGTGTCAAAGCAAGCCATATATTAGTTAATGATGAGGAGCAAGCTTTAAATATAATATCAGAGATTAATAAAGGATTGACATTTGCAGAAGCTGCAAAAGAATACTCTACTTGTCCTTCAAAAGCTAATGGTGGAGATCTTGGATATTTCACTAAAGGTAAAATGGTTCCAGAGTTTGAGTCTGCAGCATTTTCAATGGATAAGGATGAAATAAGCCAACCAGTTAAAACTCAATTTGGCTATCATATTATACTAGTAACAGATAAAAAGGAAGCTTCTGAAAGTAATTTAGATGAAATAAGAGGCGAATTAGAAAGACAGATTATAATCACTAAGCAAAATGATGCTTATAAAAATAAAGTACAGGAATTAAACAATAAATATAAAGTTATAATTCAATAGTAAACACTTAGGAGGAAGCTCCTCCTTTTAAAGGAAGGATTAACTATGGAAGAAAGAAATTTCTATAGAGTATATTCAGATTATCTTAGAGAAAAATACGGTACTAAGGTATATAAATTACCTGTAAACTTACCTATTACATGCCCAAATAGAGACGGCTGCCTTGGATATGGAGGATGTATTTTTTGTGGGGAAGAAGGAGCAGGATTTGAAAATCTATCTAACACTATTCCAGTAAAAGAGCAGCTAGAAAAGAACATGGAATATATTAAAGCTAAATACAAGGCTGAAAAATTCATAGCCTATTTTCAAAATTTCTCTAACACATATATGAGTTTATCTCATTTTAAAAAATATATTAAGGATGCTATAATAGACCATATAGTAGAGATAAGTATTTCTACAAGGCCGGATTGTATATCAGATGTGTATCTAGAGTTTCTTGCCCAAATAAGTGAAGAGCATAATATCAATATAACTATCGAGCTTGGATTGCAAACTGTTAATTATCATACATTAAAAACAATAAACAGGGGACATTCTCTAGCAGAATTTATAGACAGTGTATTAAGAATTAAAAAATACGGATTTCGTACCTGTGCCCATATTATACTGAACTTACCCTGGGATAGTATGGAGGATGTAATCGAATGTGCTAAAATATTGTCAGCTCTTTTTGTTGAGGAAATAAAACTTCATTCCTTATATGTAGTTGAGAATACTGTATTAGGAGAAATGTACAAGGAAGGCAAAGTAGGTTTATTGTCTAAAGAAGAATATATAAATAGAGCAATAACTTTTTTAGAATATCTTCATCCTGATATAATAATGCAAAGAATAATAGGCAGAGCACCAGAAGAAAATACTCTTTTTGTAAATTGGAATACGAGCTGGTGGAAAATAAGAGATGAAATAATCCAAGAGATGTGCAGACGAGGAACACAGCAAGGAGTAAAGTGCAATTATCTTAATGGCAGGGCACTCAAAAATATTATGGAATAGTTTGAAAATTTTGAAGGATTTTAGATTTAATTGTAGAATTCTCTTAGTAAGAACTATTAATAATATTTAGGAGGAGATTATGATGGTATCTTTAGTTTGTGGTAGACAAGGCGTTGGAAAAACTAGAAAAATGGTTGACCTAGCTAATGAAGATATTAAGCTATGTAATGGTGATGTTGTGTTTATCGATGCAGATAATAGACAAACATTACAAATTAATTATAAAGTAAGATTTGTTAATGCCATGGATTTCAATATTAAAAATATTGATATGTTCCATGGCTTTTTACGTGGAATAATAAGTAACAATTATGACATTGAAAAAATATACATAGATAGACTATTAAGTATTATAGAATTATCCGAAAATGAGATTTTAGATATTATAGGGGAGCTAGAGAAAATTGGGAATAAATATAATGTTGATTTTGTATTAAGTATTAGCAGAGATAAATTAGAAATTCCTGAAGAGCTACATCAATATGTGATTTTTTCATAAATATTAAGGCTGAACTTTTGTTCAGCTTTTACTTTTGTAATTATAGTTTTTAAGTACAATATAATATATAATTATATATTATATTATTGCAATGGAGGAAGCCATGAGAAGAAGAAAGAAAATAGGAGCAAAAGAAGAATTATTAGAGTTAGAGCATATGCTAATATTGAATCCCGAAGAAAATAAAGGAAATTGGAAGGAGACCCTAGGCAATGAGAGGATACATTTAGAGCTTGGCACAGGAAGAGGACAGTTTATTAATACACTTGCAGAAAAGCATAGGGATATATTTTTTATTGGAGTAGAAATTAAAGAAGAAATACTGTTAGATGCAGTAAAGAAATCTATAGATAGAGAACTAAGCAATGTAAAATATTTATGGTTCGATATAAATGAAATTCTTTCTATTTTTCATGAAAACGAAATAGAAAGACTATATATTAATTTCTGTGATCCCTGGCCTAAAACAAGGCATAGCAAAAGAAGGCTCACTCACAGAAAATTCTTAGAGAAGTATAAAAGAATATTAAAGTCAAATGGAGAGATACATTTTAAAACTGATGGAGAAGAATTATTTGAGTTCTCATTAAATGAGATGCTAGACATGGACTATAAATTAAAAGATGTAAGTTTGAACCTATATAGGGATAAAGAAACAAATACTGTTAAAACAGAATATGAAGAAAAATTCATGAGTCAAGGGAAACCTATATATAGATTAGTAGCAAGGAATTATAAATAAATTGTTTATAGGCAGAAAAGAATTCTGCCTATAAGTTTACTTGAGTGAAGGAGAAAATGTTGCACAGTCTGTTTCTTCAGTTGAGCTTGCATTCCTTGGCTGAATCTCTATCTGCGCTGCACTACAGTAATCCCCTTGAGCATAATAGTGACAAGTGTTAACTACACATTTAACACCATTTAAAGGTTTGTTTGTTTTTTCAACTCTCATTAATTATTCCTCCTTAAAGTAATATTAACTCATTTATTATTGTGTGAAAAATAATCATAAATATTCAGCCTTTAGAATATTTTTGATCTTAGTGTAAAATAATTGTAGGAAAAAATATAAAAAGAATAGCCCCATATGTTATGATGGAAGTGTCAAAGCAACACACCAAAACACAGAGGAGGCTATTCTTATGAATACAATTATACACGAAATAGTAGAAAAAATCACCCTGGATATGAAAAATAATTTAGAGGACCTAATATTAGATAGTAAAGACATTTCTCATTTCATCATAAATACAGGAAAATCCCTAGATGAAATAGGAGTTAAAATAGTGAAGGAAGCTCTAGAAATGCTTGATGAGACCATTAGGGAGTCAAGCACTAGAAAAAAGGAATACTACATTCAAAGAA